>JAEXAZ010000308.1 GCA_023394255.1 Bacillota bacterium
TTTGATCTGCCCCAGCAGCATTTGTCTGTGCCGATAATTCCTCGCCATATGGCAACACCCCCTGATGTAGTTATTTTCCTACATCAGGGGGTGTTTTGTCACTGTCCGTTTTTACTGGACCTGTTCAGTATCCAAGGCGGGGGTTCTTCTGATTATACGGAAACGGCGGGCTACTGCCAGCTTTCCAATCTGGCAACAGCGGATACGATCATTTCGGGAGTGACCGCATAGGGATAATGGCGTACGTCGATGCCGCCGAGCGCCTTGGCAATCACCTTTTCAAGATCGTTTTTGGAAACGTGAATGTCGGAAAGTTTTGTCGGCAGCCCCATTTTTTCGCTGAACTGATGGATTCGAACCAATTCTTCGTCCTGCCCGTCCACGGCCAGCAAAACCAGCACGCCATAGGATACGATTTCTCCGTGCAGATGTCCGTAGCGTTCGATTTGCGGCAGGATGGTAAAGCCGTTGTACATGGCGTGGGCAAGCCCTGTTGTCAGGTCAATGCCGACAAGGTTGGAAACCAGCCCGGTTGAAACAATGATCCCGAGAATAATTTCCTCCAGTTCCGAAGAAACCGTATTGTTGTCGCAGTCGTGCAGGGCTTTCACGCCGTAACGTACCAGCGGGTCCGAACACATGCTGCTGATCGCGGTGCCAAGTGCGTTGGAGTGGGAAAGCACATCCCCGCGGCCGGAAGTGGTGCATTCATAATATTTTGCCATGGTGTCGCCGATGCCAGCCCAAAGGTATTGGCGGGGGGCTTCGGCGATAATCCTGCTGTTGATGAAAATGTGGATTGGCGGAAGATCGGAAAAGGAGTATTCCCGAAGGGAACCGTCCGGATGGTAAAGGATTCCCAGCGAAGTGCAGGACGCGCAGGTCGAAGCGATGGTCGGAAAGGTGAAAAACGGCCGGTTGGTTCTTTGTGCCAGCACTTTTGCGGTATCGATCGCTTTGCCGCCGCCCACCGCAAAGATCATATCTGCCTGCTGTACTTCGGCGTCTGCTTCAAGCAGTTCGATGTTTTCCACAGAGGCTTCCCCGCCGTTCCAGAAAAATCCGAGAATGGACAGCGCGGTATCTTTGACGGCCGCGGCAATGGCATCCCGGGATGCCTGCAGGGCCCGTTTGCCGCCGATGACGGCGATTTTGCCGCCATAGCGGGGACAGATTGTTTTAATATCATCGTAGGCGTCTTCGCCGATTGTATAACCCGGAAACAGCTGTCTGTTCATCGTAAAGTCTCCTTATCAGTTCGATTATTCAACGGGGACGGCGTCATAGCCGGAAAGGTTCTTCATGTTTCTGGCCTCCGCGGCGGTCTGCCCCACGTATTCCGGATGCTCTTTGAGATATTTCCGGTTTTTGTAAACGCCGACCGTGAGGAAGGGAACGACAATAATGGCGATCCCCAGATATCCGCAATAGCCGTAACCGTACTTGATGATCCTGCTGAGCCCTACCATGGAGACCCCCATGGAGATCACCATCGAAAAACAGGATACTGCCGCGCGGCGGAAAACCGGCTGGCGGATGCCGGAGAGAACTTTCAGATGCTCGAAGCGCGAAACAAACCCGTAGACGGTGGTGACGCCCGTGGAAATGAAGCACAGAAGCAGGGAAATGTTATAAAACCAATAAAGACCCGGCATCCCGAGCTGGTCGCAGATGTAGAGCGAGGGAAGCGTGGTTTCGCCTGCCGCGGAAAACTCGGGATACCAGCCGAGCAGCATGACACAGGAAAGCCCCAGCGCAAAAGCGTTCATAACAAAGGCGATTGTCATGGCCCTGGATGCGTTGCGCCCATTTTTGAGCGGGGCGCCGCAGGCAAGCATGGTCGGAATGACTACCGACTGGAAGCCCGCGTATGTGAACGCGTTCAGAAGGGGGGTGCCAAGGCCTTTCGGCGCTTGTAAGGTACTGAAAACAGTTGAAATTTCGGGCATCCTGGCTTTGACGCCAACTGTAAAAATGATAGCGCAGCAGATCAGAATGCACACGGACATCAGAGTAGCGGCTTTGGAAACCAGTGACGCCCCAAAAATGGTAAGTGCCAGCAGAATCAGCCCGATCACAAAAACCGCCGCGCCATAGGAAAGGATTCCCAGCTTTTCAAACAGGGAAGCAGCCCCGGCGATGACCGCACCTACCGCACAGATTACCATGATATTGAAATAAAGCTCGAAAACCCACTCGAGTTTGTCAAACGGATGAAAAAGGGTTTGGAACAGTTCCTTATAGTTCTTTAAGCCTCTTGAATTATACATGACCATACACTCCCGGATGGTCATCGACAGCAGCGCCATGGAAAGGATTGCCGCGATGGGGGCGATCCAGCCGTACTGTGCGTAGTATTGTGTGGCTTGGTTGCCTGTGGCGAAGCCTCCGCCGGCGTGGGAACCAAACAAAACACTGGCTACCGCAAAGACCCCTGTGAATTTCATGCGCGCGGAGATGGGCGCTTTTTGATTGGGACTGGACATAACTGACACACCTCTTTCAATGTTAGAAACATGAATCCGCACAAACAAGGCAAACAAAAAAGCCTTTCGCCTCCGGGTATTAAACCCCAAGAGACGAAAGGCTTTACACTTTCGCGATACCACTCTCGTTCATTTCCGTGGAAATGCACTCACCGGATACGGACGCCATGCATCGTATATCCTGTCACTGTAACGGTTGACCTCCGTATTCACCTACACTCTTTTCAGTGAACCCACTCCGAGGCCAGTTCGGTATTTCTCCGGATACTGTTTTTCACCAGCCAACAGCTCTCTGCAATCGTTCAAAATCCTACTATTCCTCATCGATGTGTTTGTCGATTCAGTTTTCCTGTTTCATAATTTAGCATGAGTCCGGCCAATTGTCAACCCTTTTTTGAAATAAAGTGGTAAAGGGCGAAACAACAAGCGGCCGCCGGCATCGGCTTCGGGGGATGCCGCAAGGCCGGCAACCATTCCTTACGGCCTTTTTTGTGTTTGGTTAAATTTGGCACTTAAAATTAATAAAAGTAACTAGTTTTATTTTAAGAACTGACGAATTAGATAATACAGACAAAATTGTGACGGCTGTGTGCGGTAAGCGTGCCGGTGCCGGGTATGTAACAAAATCACATACAAAGCATCTTTTTTTCCTTAATATAAAGCGAAAGAAAAGCCATGCCAAACTATGGCCGCGAAACCGTATCAGCGTGTCAATATACAGTCTGTGGGAGACAATTTAATAACAGCTTAAGAGAGGATAGGGTACGTATGAAAGTTCAATTCAAAAAACAAAGCGGGTCCCAAAATCTGAGCAAAATGGTGTTGCGGTTCAATGCGATGACAGTTGCCGTTACGGTCGCAATCACCTGTACAGTTGCGCTGGTTTCCATGGATAATTCTATTAGAGATTTGTCCAGAAAACAGGCGGCGGCTTCTATAGAAATCGTAAGGGAAGACCTGGCCGATATGGAACAGAACCTGCTTGATTCGGCGCAGGCGATCGCCGGAGACCGGGAGATTACAGCGGCGGTTGCTTCGGGGGATTCCAATAAGATCACCGGCAAACTGACCGAACTGTCTCAGGCATTGAATCTGGAAACCGCAACAGTCACAGATGAAAAAGGCATTGTACTTGCGCGCGCCCATGAACCCGCCGCGAAAGGCGACGACCTTTCCTATCAGGAAACCGTAAGCAGAGCGATAGCGGGTGAACCGTCGTCAGGGATT
>JAEXAZ010000329.1 GCA_023394255.1 Bacillota bacterium
CCGCTGCGGATAATTGTGAGCAGCGTTACACCCAGGATGGTCCCCTTTACATCGCCTTTACCGATATTCATGCTGGTCCCGCCCAAAATCGTGCATGCAATCGCTTCAAATTCCCACTTGGTTCCCACCAGCGGGTCGGCCACTTCCAGGCGCGCAACCAGGATTACGGCGGCGAGTCCTGTCAAAAAGCCCGCGAAAGCGTATACGATCCATTTCCAAAGCCGCGTATCAATTCCCGACAGCCGGGCGCCTTCCTCGTTGCCGCCGATGGCAAAGGTATACCGGCCCAGGCGGGTGTGGTCCTGCACAACGATGGCAAAAAGGTAAAATATTGCGCAGCAGATCGCCGCCATGGGGATGGTACGGTTGATCAGGCCACCCAGGGAAATGAACGCCTCGTTGGAAACGGGAATGCCCTGCTTATTGGTCAGCACCAGCGCCAACCCGTAGAAAACCCCCTGAGTGCCCAATGTCGTAATGAACGGTTGCAATCCGCATGCAGAAATCAAAAAACCATTCAGCATGCCGCATGCGAGGCCTGTGACCGCTCCCGTGATCAGCACCGCCGGAATGGGCAGCCCGGCATTGACCGCCAGCGCGGCCGTCACCCCTGACAGCGTCAGGATGCCGCCCAGGGAAAGATCCAGCCCCCCGCAAATGATGACAAAGGTCGATGCCGAAGCCACCACTAACAATACGGACCCCTGCTGCAGCAAAACCAGCAAGTTCCTCATTGTAAGGTATTGGTCGGAGCGGATGCTGAATAAAATGACCAGAACCACGATAAACCAGAAAATAATAGGAATCCGTATAAACGTAGATTTTATTTTATCCATCTTGACGCTCCTCCCCTATGGCTCCTTCCATGGCATAAGAGATGATGATTTCCTGCGTGGCCTCGCCTGACTGAAGCTCTTTTACAATTCTGCGGTCACGCATGACATAGATCCGGTCGCTCATACCGATGATCTCGGGCAGTTCGGAAGATATCATCAAAATTGCCTTGCCTGTTTTGACCAGCTCGTCCATGAAGGCGTAGATTTCTTTTTTGGCACCCACGTCGATACCCCGCGTCGGCTCGTCGAATATAATTATGTCTGCTTTTGTACACAGCCATTTTGCCAGAACAACCTTTTGCTGATTGCCTCCGGACAGATTACCCGCCAGTTGTTCGCTGGAAGGCGTAATGACGTTGAGTTCCCTGATATACTGGTCCACGCACTTTTTCTCGGCGGCGGCCCGTATCCATCCGTGCGGATTGATTTTGGAAAGGCTCGCCATTACGATGTTCTGGGCAATCGGCAAAATCAAAGACAGTCCCTGCCGTTTCCGGTCCTCCGGGATCAGCGACAGCCCCTGCTCAATTATGTCGCGCGGGCTCTGCTTTTTATCGGCAAGCTTCCCGAAAATTTTGACGTCGCCTTTTTCATAGGGGTCCACATGGAATATTGCCCGCGCGAGCTCGGTGCGTCCCGCACCCACAAGGCCTGCCAGGCCCACGATCTCACCCTGGCGCAGCTCCATGCTGACGTCGTTCAAGCGCTCCTTTTCTGAGCACAAGTGCTCCACCTTGAGCACCACCTCGCCCGGCTCCTGCCGGTTGCGGTGATACAAATCCACGATCTCGCGGCCAACCATCAGCTTCACGATTTCCTCCGTAGAGGTGTCTTTCACGTCTCTGGTGCAAATATATTTGCCATCGCGCATGATGGTGATGCGGTCGCCGATCTGGGAAATCTCCTGTAGGCGGTGGGAAATGTAAATTACGCCGATGCCCTGCTTTGTGAGCGAGCGGACGATTTCAAACAGCTGCTGAATCTCCACCTCGGACAGAGAAGCTGTTGGCTCGTCCATAATCAGCACTTTTAAGTTGTGTGTCAGGGCCTTCGCTACTTCCACCATCTGCTGCTGCGCAACGGGGATTTCGCTTGCCAGCGCGTGGGTGTCCACATTCATTTTCATGCTCTGCAGCAACTTATTTGCCTGCTGATGCATTTGGCCGCGGTCCACAAATACGCCCATCTTGGGAGGCATGTGGTCGATATAAATATTTTCCGCAACGCTGAGATACGGTACGAGGTTAAACTCCTGATAAATAATACCGATACCATTTTTTTTAGCCGTGATAGGGTCAAAGCGCGTGATTTCCTTTCCTTCCACCAACAGGCTGCCTGCGTCCGGCGTATAAGCGCCGGCAAGAATCTTCATCAAGGTGGACTTACCCGCTCCGTTTTCCCCCAGCAGAATATGTACTTCACCGGGCTTCAGAGTAAAATTGATGTCATCAAGTGCTTTCACACCTGGAAATATCTTGGCAATATGCTGCATTTCAATCAAGTAATTCGTCTCCATAGGCCTCTCTTTCCCCTTCTCAGATAATGAGTACCATTGTGATCTATCTGATAACCCTCAACCGGCGCGTACCGCTTTGCAGTTGTTCCGTACTTACCGCCGGGTTGTTTTTTCCTTCAAAAATGGATTATATGACGCGCATGACTGGAAACGCAAGTTCTGACGGATGGGCGCCGCCCTTTATCAACTGGGCAGCGCCCATCTGTTGTAAAATCATATGGGGCCTGGCCCGCCGCCTCCGCAGGGACCAATCAATGGCTGCGGCACGGGCCGGGCTCTCGCTTGTTTTAACAGGCTTTCCCGCCGTGGCTCTGGCGCCACTTTGCACAAATTTCAAACTTATGCTGCCGGGTATGGCAGAGTAAAATACTTGCCGCTGCTAATCTTTTCCCGTGTTTGAGTGCAGCCTTTCAGCGGCTGCGCAGAGCATCGGGACGCTCGTCCATAATTTCCAGATTGTCCTTATTTACAATAGTGATCGGGCAGTTGATCTGGCGGGGCACTTCTTCGCCGTTCAGCGCCCGCACCGCGGCAACCACGCTCAGGTAAGCCTGCTCATATACGCCCTGCGAGACGGTAAACACCTCATCGCCGTTGCTCACAGCCGCGTACTGGGGCTCCTGCACGTCAAAGCCGCTGATCAGGACTTTGCCTTCTAAACCGGCCGCTTTTACGGCCTCCACAGCACCCTCTGCCTGGTTGCCGCCCACGGCCACCATGGCGGACAGGGAATCGCCCCATTTGGTGATATAGTCCTCGGCCAATTTGCGGCCTTCGTCGGCCTGCCATTTGGTCACGCCGCTTTCCACCTCAATGTTCGGATACGCGGAAAACTCCTCCAGACAGGCGGAGGTGCGCAAATCGGATGTGGCCTGGCCGGGTACGCCTTCCATGACCACGACTTTGCCTTCTGTTCCAATCAGCTTTGTCATTTCATTGGCGATCATCCGGCCCACCAGTTCGTTATCGATTCCTACATACGTGAGATAATCCACATCGGACGGCCCCATGGTGTTGTCATAAATGACAGGAATGCCTGCGTCGATCAGATCCTGCACGGGGCCCTTAACCGCTTCGGTGTTCGCGGGAGCCAATACGACGGCGTCCACACCGGTGGTGATCAGGTCTTCCAGAATACGTTTTTGCTCTTCCACGTTGTCGGCCTTTGTGGGGGAGTAGTCCAGTACTTCCACGCCAAGCTCCTCGCCGGCCTTCTGTGCAGCGATGATGTGTGACTCCCACACGGGAATGGCTGCGCTCTTTGTCACCACCGCAATGGTGTATTTCCTGCTGGGAATCACCTCATAGCCAAATTTCTCTGCGCTGACACTACCCTCCGTACCGACCATAACGACTTCGCCGGACGCCGCAGGGGCAGCCGCGGAAGAGGATTCTTCCTGTGAAACGGAACTCGATTGAGACGCCGGGGCCGTACTGCCGCCACAACCCGCCAGGCCTAAGAGTATGGCAGTTGCCAACAACATCGATAATGCTTTGTTTTTCATTTGAGTGATCTCCTTTGCGTTAATTTTTTATTCTGTTTTTCAAAAGCTTTTATCTGCGAATCCTCCTTCTCATTTTCAGCTTTTAAAAAACGGTTTATGGATGGAACAACCCCATCCGCTTCTTACAATTAGCCTGCCGGTCTCCCATCGCGAAGGCTGCCGTTCCGTTCAGTGCGAAGCACACCGCCGTCACGAACATGGCGTTGCGCATGCCCCACAGCGACATGGCATATGCCACCGCCAGCGGTGCCGTGGCCTGCGCCACCGTTTTAACGATCATCAGCACGCTGGTGGGGAAGCCCGTATTGCCCGGACAGATCGTAGCGCCTTCGTGCAGCGATATGGGTATGCACGCCCCGCTGGCGAGCCCCGCCAGGCAGCAGGCCAAACAAACGGACAACGGTGTGCTGATGCCGATAGCCGCGCCCCACGCCGCCGCCGAAATGAACGCGCCGCAAGCCAGGATGCGGCTGGGGCTGAGCGGAAGATGCGGGGCCGCAAAACGGCTAAGCGTACTGGTAACCCAAAACAGTGACAAAGATGCCGTGGCAATAGCCGGACTGCCCAAATAAACGGAAACATAGCGCAGCGTCCATACAATTATGCCGCTTTGCCCCGCCGCACCGAAAAACAGGGAACACAGCAAAAGGAGAAAATATTTATTTTTGAAAAAGCGTTTGGAGTTTTGCCGGTCGAATTTTTGCTCCCGGTATGCCGTCACCGGAATCGTCCTGCCCAGCGTAACCGTCATCCATGCGAACTGAAGAATCAGCAAAAGGCAAAACGCCCCCTGCAGAATGTAAACACTGCGCCAGGGCAGAATTCCCAGCAGTCGGTGAAGGATGGTGGGTGTCAAAAAACTGCCGATGCCAAACACGCCGTGCAGGGCACCCATGTATTTTGCCGAACCGCTGGGTGTCAGGTCCTCCAGGAATGCACTTTGGCAGGAGTCCGTCACGCCCAGCCCCAGGCCCATCGCAAAACAGGCTGTCAGGAACATGCCGAAAGGCACCGGCGCGCCCTTTACCATCAGCATCAGCGACATCAGCAGGCCGCCGCCGATGATCCATTGGGTCTTCCGTACCCGGCCCTGCAGGATAATGGTTCCCAGCAGCGCGGTAAGGGCGCCCGCGCTCACCAGGCTGCTCATCAGCCCCTCTTCCACTCCTTTGAGAGAATAGCTTTGGATGATATCGTTGAGCATGACGGCCAGCGTGCCGGAGGTAACGGCTGTCGCGACGACGGACAGCATCAGGGAACCCATATACTGCTTCACGTTTTTATTCATTCCGCGTCCTCTTTCCGTAAGCGCCCGCACGCCGCAGCCGCTTTTCCATTTTTTCAGCGGGCCATGGTCGTCATAATGGCATTTGTGCTTTCAGAAGTATCCACCCTGGTGTACTGCACGGTCACCGGCACGCTGCACAGCACCCGCGCTGCGTAAGGCACGCCCCTGCGCACAGGGGCTCCGGCCATATCCCGTATCCGGTCCATCCGGATGTGGTGTGTACGCATTGCGTCGCACCGCGCCGGCTGCAATGCCACGGGGTCGCTGTCTTCATAATATAAAGTTATGCGCACCTCGCAGTCGCGTTCGCCGGTGTTGAGCACGCATACGGATTCATGGCTCACATAATTCCTGCCGGAGGTTATCTCAGGCCAATACATATCCGGAATGACCCATTCTGTTTTCGCGGTTTGCTCCATTTTTCTCACCTCAGCCACGGGTTGACAGCACGTCTTTTTCATATTGCTTCATGCGGGCAATCCATTCCGTACCCACAGGCACGCCCTGTTGGGCGCAGTAATAATCCCACACCGCGCTGAACGGCAGTGTTTTCGCCTCTTCCAGGTAGGCCAGCCGCGCGGTATAATCACCCCGCCGCTCTGCGTCTTTTGCCAGATGGATGGGGTTCAGCGCCGCGGAAAGCAGCGCCTTGCGGGTGTTTCGCGTACCGATTACCCAGCATGCGATGCGGTTGATGGATGCGTCGAAAAAGTCGAGCCCGATATTGACACGGTCGGGATAGCCGTTGAAAATGATCTCATTCATAATGCTCTGCAGTTCTTCGTCCCAAATAACCACATGGTCCGAATCCCAGCGGACGCCGCGGCTCACGTGAAGCAAAATCTCATCCAGATACTGCAAAACGGCGCTGAACTTTGCGCTGATACGCTCCGTCGGGTGGAAGTGGCCCGCGTCCATGGTGTAGATTTTTTTCCTGGTTATGGCATAGCCCAAAGAGAATTCATGGCTGGCCGCTGTGTAGCTTTCCAGACCCAGGCCGAACAGCTTGCTCTCCAACGCTTCGGCTACGCAGGTTTTGTCCATCGGCGCGCTGAAAATCTCATCGAGCGACTGCACCATCAGTTCCCGCCGGGTGGCAGTATCGGCGGGGATGTCCTTATAGCCGTCGGGCATCCAGTAATTGACCAGACTGCGGATACCCAGCGCCTTCCCAAACGCCTCTCCGATTTCACGGCAGCGCTTACCGTGTTCTATCCAAAATTTCCGTTTATTGTCATCGAAAGAGGAAAGCGAAAAATCACCGTCCATCTGCGGGCTGGAAAAAAAGGTGGGGTTAAAGTCCAGGCCGATTTTCCGTTCCCTGGCCCAGTCGATCCAGCCGGAAAAATGCTGCACCGTATAGGCATCGCGCCCGATCTTTTTTCCGCCCAGGTCGGCCTGGCAGGCATGCACGCTCACTTTCAGCCTGCCCGGTATCATTCCCATAGCCTCGTCCAGGTCGGCCAGCAGTTCGGGCAGCGTACGCGCACGGCCTATGTAGTTGCCCGTGGAGGCGATGCCGCCGCTCAATTCCTGCGAACCGTCAAAGCCGATTAAATCGTCTCCCTGCCAGCTATGCATGGAGATGGACATACCGTCGGCCAAAGCCATCGCTTTTTCCACATCCACGCCAAGCCCGCCGTATACTTCTTTCGCGTGTTCATACGCCTGGATCAAGTTTCTGTCTTCCATAATTCACCTCAGCCTTTCGTCAGATTTTAATTTGTCCGGTACACAAATTTTTTATAGCTGCCCAGCAGTTCACACAGTTCCACGGGGACAGGCTTGTTGCAGCAGTCGATGGCTTGTTTCAGCTGATTGTCATTGTCAAAGGAGGCAATGGGCACAGCCGGGAATGCCTGGTTTGCCATGATGTACAACAGCGAAAGATCGTTGATGGAATAATCGTTTTCCTTTGCCATCTGCGTCAACGCATTGAAAATGTGAAAGTTGCTCTCATTATCATACACATCGGTGACGCTTGACGGCAGGAGTTCACCCGCAGCTTTCCGGGTGAAATAGCCTTTTGCGATTGACATATACGCCATGGCGTTTAAATCATTTTCCGCATGGTAGAGGTGTGTTTCCCTGTCCATCAGGATAAATGTCTTGTCTGCCAGATTGTCAAAATTAATGTCGGCAAGGCTCCACATCAGCTGATTGCATACAAAGCCCTGTTTGCCGGTTTGAGCGGCATAGGCGTTTGCTTCCCCCAGTCTCTCCAGGGACCAATTGGAGCAGCCGTAATACCGGATTTTTCCAGCCTTTACGGCATCTTCCAGGCAATCCACGATCTCACTTACCGGCACGGAAGGGTCGTCGCGATGCAAAAAGTACAGATCAATATAATCTGTTTGTAAATAGCGGAGGCTTTCTTCCAGGTCATTGGCGATGTCTTTGGCCTTTACCCGCGGCACAGACATGTTTGACCAGTCGGGATGGGCGCCCTTTGTGGCGAGCACAATTTTTTGCCGATTGCCCGTCTCGGCAAACCATTCTCCGATCGTGCGCTCGCTGCGGCACAGCAGCCCCGGGTTCCAGTCCCCATACACATGAGCGGTGTCGATAAAATTTCCGCCCAGTTCCAAATACTGAGACATCTGATGCTTTGCATCCGCCTTTGACAGGGTGGAATCATAGTTCACGGTTCCCAGGCAAAGTGGCGTAACCTGCAGATCGGTTTTAGACAGCTTCAATTTTCTCATTTTTTACACTCCTTATCAACGTCCTATCAGCGCTTGTGTATCCCTTGGAAAACACTTTTGAGCAATTGTGCTGCTATTGATGGATGTTGCTTGTCCAACAAGTAAATTATAACACAAGGAAGTTCCTTGTCAATATGTATATTTTTCACCAAAAATAGTTTAAATTTTTGTGTTATCAAAATATTTTTATAAAGAAATACTTGTTCCTTGTTTGACATCCATTAATTTTAAAGTATAATAGAGAAGCAGAGAATTTTTTGATTTACAAATATTTACCAATCATATATTTGAGGCGGTGAGCTTCTCCATACGCGGAGTTGGCACGCTTACAAATATGGAGTCTTAGTTGGGGGAGTGTCAGGTCAATGCTCGAAAATCAGTTTTCTTCTTCCGATATTTCCAAAATCCCAAAAGTGAATGTAAGCCAGGCCACTTTTGATGCTCTTCTTGGAAAGGTGATGGACGGCACCTGGAAACAGGGCGAAAAGATCCCATCGGAAAACGAACTCAAAGAAATGCTCGGTGTAAGCCGCCACACCGTGCGATCCGCCATTACCAACCTCAATATGCTGGGCATCCTGGAAACGCGCAGAGGTGACGGCAATTATGTAAAGGGCACAGGCGTCGCTTTATATATCGATTTCCTGATTCCCTATCTCTTCACCGGAAAAACCGACGTAGCTAAAATTTTAGAGTTCCGCGAGAGCATCGAGTCTACCGCGGCGCGTTACGCCGCCATGCGGGCTACGGAGAGTGAGCTGCGTCTGATTGAAGAAAAAATGCATATCTGTGAGCAGAATAATCATGATTTGCAGAACTACCCCGCATTTGACTTTGATTTCCACCTCGCGATTGCGGAAGCCTCCAAAAGCGACCTGCTCATACAATCCATGTATGTGGTAAAGAAATACTGCTTTGCCGCCATTGCGGAATATTTTGACTTGGACCTTACCTTGGATGGTACGGACTTGCATCACCGGCGCATTTATGAAGCACTGATCAAACGTGATGCCGACCGCGCCTGCGAGGCTATGAGTAAACATATCCGCAGCATCATCCATAAGATTGACGAACGGTCCCAACCAGGTTACTAGATATCCGCGCGGGCAGGATGCACCCGCCGGGGTAAATGAATACGACGAATATGAAAAAAGCACGTTTCCAAAGTATGGAAACGTGCTTTTCTTAGTAATACAATAAACTATTCTAATCGATTTCTCGCCCTATTAAGTCAGCAAGAGCTTGCATTTTAATATTATTAGACAAATTATTACAATTAAATTTAGTTACTTTGCAGGTAGACACGGTATATATTGAAATGTTAATATTTTAATATACCAGTTTGAGGAACATCTATTGGCCCTCGATGAAATCATAATGATGAATTGCCGTTGAATAAAGTTTTGCAGGAAAGCAGGGGAAAAATGGGGGGAAATAGTGAGCTTTACAAAAATTATGGGAAGCTGACAACAAAGGGACATCAAAAAGAGCGCATAGATGCGTTAAACATTATTGAAAGTGGTATCCGACGCGCTGTTCCGTATACAGAAACGTTGAACCTGTTGGAGGTGTCTAAAGACAA
>JAEXAZ010000019.1 GCA_023394255.1 Bacillota bacterium
TTAAGCATAAGTATCGATCAGAAAAAGGTTGATATGATTAGAACAAGCAAGGCATCCTACGTTGAAATTTCGTAGAGTGCCTTGCTCGTTTTCAACCTTATTCAATTACATCAACCGTCACACCAGATTTGAATTCCACGGTGAGTTTGTCCTCGTGGACGGTGACTTTTTCAATCAGCCGCCGGACAAGCGGCTCGTCGTATTCCGTAATGGCGGTGGGTTGTTTCCGCAGGAAGTCGCCCATATCGGCAATCCGTTTTTTCAATTCATCACGTCCGACATTTTCCAGCTGTACTTTCTGCTTTTCCTCGCGCAGGCGGTAAATCTCGTCGGCGACATCCTCGTAGTCGGCTTTGGAACTGGCCAGCTTCAAAAGCTCGGTTTGAAGTTCCTCGAGCCGCTTGCCGATAGTGGCCAGTGTCTGGTCGTTCTCATGGATTATGACCGTCTCTATGTTGTTCTGAAGGGTAACCAGGAATGCGTCCTTGTCGCACAAAGCTTGGTTGATAGCAGTATCCTGCGCCAAAAAGCTGTTCAATGAGATTAGCACCACTGGTGTGAAATACCACGACGTGAACAGCTATTCGAAACTGCTCGAGGTTATGGAAACGCTATAAAACGAACAAAGGAGGGGAATGTTAAATGGCAACAAATATTACTGTACGTCTACCTTGGCACATGAACGGTTGGAACGGAACCGTATGCCGAGACCCGAAAGGCAACACATATTGTTCGGGCAGGTTTTCATATCCCGGCGATGCCATCGCTACTACAAAAGATGAGACTTATGAGATTGGATGTGCGGGAAAACACTGCGGTCAATTCGACAACGCTGCCCATACTGCTGAAAAGAAAAAATGGTATGAAAAACACTTCCCCGGCAGATTAATAGAATCTGTTGAGGGAAATGACATCAGTACACAGATCAAGAAAATATGTAAAGATAGCTTCAAGATCGAATTATAAAAGAGAAAAAGCCCGTAAACAATGATAAGAATGTCATTGCTACGGGCTTTGGGGCTTTGATAAAGCTCGACTTGTTTCCAAGAACGCATTGAACTTTTAATATACCGTGGATATGTTTGCACGCACGGATAATGCCCAAAAAACCTCTATTGACCTGTTCCCTTGTACGGAAAAATTGCCATACACATACCCGACATCAATCTGATGCTATCGTTCCATGTGGAAGCAGTGATTCTGATGACGAATAGTGATTAAAACGGCGAGTAAGACGGTTTGACTACCGATACGAGAAAACCTCCTTTTGCTTACAGATGCGGGTTTGCCAACCGCATCTGTAAGCAAAAGGAGGTTTTCTCGCGTGAACGACATACAAAGTCTTAAAACAGGCCGCTTTAGCTGCGGCCTGAGAAAGTCAGGCAGATCAATCAGCCTTCCGCACGATCCCCGTGAATATGGGTAAAAGCAAGATAAAGCAGAGTTTCCGCGCGGGTAATATCGTCCGTGAGAGGTTGGACCCCAAAATTTGTCTGAATGCTTACATCGTCCAGCGGAAGCTTTCTGCAATGAAAATCCGCATGGATTTCCCGCGCGATCTTGAGTGCCTGCTGTTCGGTATGATTGTACAGGACAATCAGGAAAATGTTTCCCGCATACCGCGCGGTCCATCCATCGGCAGGAAGCAGATGATGGCCGATGGCGTCTGCGAACTCCCGCAGAAGCGTATCGTGGATTTCGCCGGTTCCTCCCTGGATGCCGAGCGCGGCCAGAATAATCGTAAGCTGTTTCTGCTCCAACGCGCTGCGACGCATGTCCAGGGGCAGCTGTGCATCGATATAACGCCGGTTGAATACCCCGGTGAGCGGGTCATTCGAATCGTTTGACGAATCGTACAGCGTATTTGCGTTGTTTACGTCAAGGTCAAGTACCGCGCGGTCGGAAATATTCTTTAAAACCTCCGCGACAAACATGACTTTCCCTACCGGCTGCGGAAAGGCAAGAACAAGAAAAACTTTTTGTCCCTTTTGTTCGACTTTAAAAAAGGTATCGTTTTGCAGGTATGCGCGGGTGGAGATACAGTTTTCACAGGACTCGTTTTTATCCCAGAAGCTGTAGCAGGTTTGTTCGGAGCTGAATTCACACCCGGAAGTAATAAGCCAGGCGGTGCGGCTGATTGGATGGACGATTCGCGCCACATCATAAGAACCGGAAAAGACCGACAGCTTGCTTTTCACCTGCTGGATCGCGAAGCTGAGCGTTTCGCTTGCCGCCGCGCCGTCCGACGGGCGGACGGGTTCCGGCTGTTCGCCGCCCATGGATTTGCGGTACTCGGTAGGCGTGACGCCGGTCAGCTTTTTAAACACGGCGGCGAAATGATTCTGATATCGGAACCCGACACGCTGCGCAATATCCAGAATGCTGCTGTTGCTGTCCAGCATCAGCTTCTGGCTTTTCTCGATCCGGATTCGGTTGATATTGTCTATCAGGGACAGCCCGGTTTCATTTTTAATCAGGTTAGATAGATAAAATGTGCTCAGATTCGTAATTTTGGCCAGCGTTTCCAGCGTGATTTTGTCGTTGTAGTGGGAATGCAAATATTCCAGGACCTGCCGTACCGGTTTGGAATGCATTGTTTTGCCGCTCAGAGAGACAGAGCGCGTAAAGGTTATCATGGCGGTACGCATCAGGTCATAAATGTCCTCGACATTGTCAAGCCTTTCCGCCTGCAGGATAAATTCGTCGGCGCAATCCACCATCTGCACATAAGGGGCGTTTGCGTCCACCGCCGCATAACACGCCATGGTGCAGGCTTTGATAAAGCTGTTTTTGATTGACCTGAGATAGTCGGTGCCATGAAGCTGGTGCATCGGCGCGATATCCGCTCCCAGTCTGCTAAAAAGGCCGGACAGCGCATCTACGTCGCCTTTTTGGATCGACTGCCGGATTTGCTGATAGACGGAATAGGGCATGTGCCGCTCGACGCCGTTTTCCCTGGACCATTCTGGAGCGATGCGCGCCAGATGGGAGGTTTGATATGGCTTGCGCGGGCTGCGGAACACCTGAACGGATTTTTCGTCGGAAGTCAGGGCATTCATAAGCCAATATAACATGCTTCCAAGCGGCACGATCCTTTCGTAAGGGGTGACCGGCCCTTTCATGAATATCCGAACGGTTTCTTTGTACCGGTTTGGGAGCACCTCGAAGCGGGAAAGCAACTGTTTTGTTTCCGCCTCATCCATCCGCTTCAGCAGCAGCGGCTCGGTTAGAAAGGCGCCGATATAACTGGACCCGCGAGTCAGAAACGCAAAGTTGCAGACGATGTTGTTGTGCAAAAAATAAGTATAAAACAGGTGCTGGGGAGTTTTCTGCGCAAATATCTCCGCAAGAAACGATGTGATTTCGCCCATGAAAACGCGGGCAATCTGTTGATCCGGGAGCTTTTCCGGATAAGACGCAAGTAAATTCAGCTGGGCGTCAAAACAGAACACACCGATCCCCGTAGCGCTATGATAGTTTTTCATCAACCGCTTAATTTCGTCTTTTTTCTCCTTCATATTATACACTCCTATCTGTTCCACTATATTACATTCACCGCACGACAAGCAATGGCATTTCAAAATTTTGACAAAAGCCTTTCTATTTTTACAATATTTTATCTATGTCGATTTACAGAAAAAGATATAATAAAAATAAACTTTTGGAAAATCATCCCATAGGATAGATGCCGGTTGTCCACCATACCGGTTCGTGCGGTTCCACAGCGGTCCCGCTTTTGCGCATGCAGAAAAAAGGGAAGACCGGAGCATTTTTGAGGAAAAGCCAAACGGAAGGAGAAGGAGGCGAAGCAATGGACGTATATGTTGCAAGGCAGCCGATTTTTGACCGCCAAATGAGACTTTATGGGTATGAATTGCTTTACCGGAAAAGCCAGAACAATTTTTATGAGGGCAGCGATGACGACGAGGCAACGATTTCGCTGCTCAATACTGCGTTTCTTGTGTTCGGATTTCATGAGCTGGTTGACGGGACCAAAGGGTTTATCAATTTTTCTCAGAACCTTCTCAAAGGCGATTTCACCGATGTTCTGCCCAAAAAACAGACGGTCATCGAAATCTTGGAACGGGTGGAAGCAACCGATGAGGTCATACAGGCCTGTCGGGAACTGAAAGCCAAAGGCTATATGCTGGCGCTCGATGATTTTGTGCTCGACCGGAATACCGGGGATTATACCCCGCTGATTGAACTTTCGGATATCATCAAAGTGGAATTCCCCTCGGTATCCGGAAACGGTATCCGGCAGATGATCGACCGATGTAAAGACCACATTGTTTTCCTTGCGGAAAAAGTCGAGAGTATGGAGGAATACCGGCGTGCGCTTGAAATGGGCTTTGAATTGTTTCAGGGATATTTTTTCAGTAAACCGGTTATGTCCAGAACAAAGGAAATTGGCGCGTTCAACATCAATCTTCTTCGGGCTTTGGACGAGCTGAATAAGGAAAAGGCGAGTTTTGCTTCCGTTGCCCAGATCATCCAGATGGATGTCGACCTTTCTTATAAGCTGCTGAAGATGGCAAACTCCGCATATTACGGGCCGGCGCAACGGGTCGAATCGATTCACCAGGCACTTGTCATGCTGGGAATCAAGGAAATCCGTTCCTGGCTTTACCTGATGCTGCTGCGGGGTGTGCGCCGGCCGGAGAATGAAGAACTGGTTAAAATCTCCATTATCCGGGGGAAAATGCTTTCCCTGATGGCGCAGGCGACGCCCGGCTGCAGCGAGTACGATTATTTTGTAACGGGTATCTTTTCTGCCATTGACGTACTTCTGAATGAACCGATGGAAAAAGCAATTCAGGGACTGGCGCTGTCGGAAGAAGTCCGGGACGCGCTGCTGGGAAAAGAAAACCGGATACGGGAAAGCCTGGACCTGGTGCTGGCGGTTGAACGGGCACAATGGGATGTGTGGAACATGGCGGTGCGGTGCCAGCCGTTCACGCTTCAACATATGATGACTTTTTACATCGAATCCATCCGGTGGCAGCAGGCGATTGCCTCATAGACTGCCGTATCCTTTTTATCAAGTGTGGCAAACGCCGCAAAGAAAGCCGGTATAAATTGAAGGGGGAAATAGCGGGTATGCTGAAATTTCAAACAGGGCGGCTGCAACTTAGGGGGAAGCTGATGCTGTTCGTGGGGATCGTGCTGTTCAGTACAATCCTGATGCTTGGCGGGATCGCTTACGCTGCCTTAGACAGTGCTTACGCCAAGCTGATTACATCCGTGGAACATGAGTTTGATTCGAATATGGAGCTTGCGGTTCAAAATATCATCGGTGTGCTCAATGTAAACCATCAGCAGTATCTCGACGGCGAAATTACTGAGCAGAAGGCGATCGAAAATGCGAAAGCAATCCTGCGGGATGTCCGTTACGGGGATGGCGGAGAAGGATACTTCTGGGCGTATACAGCGGATGGCGCAAGCGTCGTAGAGGAAAACGGCGGCACAGGGCCGCAGCGGAGCGCTGTGGACACAGTCGCGGGGGCGAGCCCGAACGAAACGGAACAGGAACATCCGCATGGCGCGGTGGATGCCGTTGCGGGGGCAAGTCCCAACGAGGCGGAAAAAGCGGCACATGGCACAGTGGACGCCGTTGGGGGAGCGAGCCTGAACAAAACGGACAAGGCCGGCACCTACTATGTGCGCGACATCATCGAATCCGGCAATTTGCCCGAAGGAGGGTATACCAATTACTACACCGATAAAGAGGGCGAATCGGGAACGTTTCTCAAACGGTCTTTCACCATGAAATTCGAGCCGTACGGCTGGTATATCAACACAGGCAGCTATATGGACGCAATCAACGCGCAAATTGCTTTACAGCGGCAGCAGGAACTGCGCGCCTGCCTGATCCTGCTGGGGGCAAGCGTGTGCATCGCTTTGCTGGGCGCCGTGCTCCTGTACAGAGGGCTCAGCAGCATGGTCCGGCCTTTGGCGGCGGTCACTACGCGCATCCAGCTTCTGTCCGAAGGGGACGTTCATACGCCGCCCCCGCCGTCTGTGCGGACGCGGGATGAAATCGAAATCCTCTCGAAAGCCGCCGAGGAACTGATCCTGCGTATGCGCAGCATTGTGGAGGACATCACAGGCCATCTTGGAAAACTGTCGCGGGGCGATCTGACGGCCGCGACGACGCAGGAATACGCCGGGGATTTTGTGCCGATCCAAAACGCGATCAGGGAGATCTATAGGTCCCTGAACCGGACGCTGTATGCAATCCATACCGCCGCCGAACAGGTGAACAATGGCGGCAGACAGATGTCGGATGCGGCACAGGTGCTCGCTTTGGGGGCCACCCAGCAGGCGGGTGTAATCGAGGAACTGTCCGCGTCCATTATGCAGGTGGCGCAACAGGCAGACGAAAACACGGCGAATGTGAAGCAGGCGGCACAGTATGTAAAAAGCACAAGCGAGTGCATTCAGGACGGCAATGCGCATATGGTGAAGCTGGCGGACACCATGCAGGAAATCGGCTCTGCATCCGATAAAATCACCACCATCGTGAAAGTAATCGAGGATATCGCGTCCCAGACCAACATCCTTGCGCTCAACGCCGCGATTGAAGCGGCGCGCGCGGGGGAGGCCGGAAAAGGATTTGCCGTCGTGGCCGGCGAGGTGCGCAGCCTGGCGGAAAAATCCACTGAAGCCGCGCAGCAAACGGCACAGCTGATTCAGCAATCCTCCGGCAAGGTAGCCGAGGGCATCCTGGAAGCCGGCGACATGGCGCAGATTCTGCGCAATATTTCCGATCAGTCGGAGCTGGTAAACGGGATCATCGGCAAAATCGACTTGGCAACCGCCGGACAGGCCGCCGAAATTGGCGGGATTACGCAGGGTTTGTCACAGGTATCCAACGTAGTGCAAACCAATGCCGCCACTGCCGAAGAGAGTTCCTCCGCAAGTCAGGAACTTTCCGCGCAGGCGGCTATGCTGCACAGGGAGGTCGGAAAATTCAGCCTTTCCGCGGAAAACGGCAAGCGGTTTTCTGCGCCCGCATCGGCGCAGGAAACTGCGGACGGGCCGGCAAAAACGGCTCGGTCCGCGGCAGAGAAGTACTGAAGTGCCGCCCGGCGGCCGGAAGCCCTTTTGCAATCCGGCTTCCGGCCGCTTTTCTGTGCGCACATTTTGCCGGGTGCAGCTGCTTTGGCGCATCCGGCCAATCCGCCGGCACGTCCCAAACCGGTTGATACTTGCATGAAAGGGTATCTTGCAATGGAAAATCTGGTCCCGACTTACTCTGCGGTCTTTTTGATCGTCTGTACCGTCAGTATGCTTTTTGGAATTTATAGTTTGACCGTAAACCCGAAAGAGCGGATAAACCGCCTTTTTTTCTTTATCTGTCTTTGCATGGGGGTCTGGAGCCTGGGATTTTCCGCGGCGCTTTCCGCCCCCACGCGGGAGAGCTGCTTGTTCTGGCGGCGCGTTTCCGGGATCGGCTGGGGAATTTTGCCCGGCGCCCTCCTGCATTTTATACTGATGCTGACAGGAGAAACCCGGATTTTGAAGAAAAAAGGGATTTATCTGCCGCTCTATCTGCCGGCCGCCCTGTATATCTGGGCTTTTTCTATTTCCGGCAGACTGACGGTTGGGCAGTATCAGCTTGTCGGAACCCAATCCGGCTGGAATTTTTTCTTTGACGGCTGTTACGTATCTTTTTCACTGGTCGGACTCGCGCTGCTCTGGCGCCGGAGAAAAAACTGTGTGAACGGGAAGGAAAGACGGCAGACGGGAATCCTGCTAACCGCCTTTGCCGGCGGGGCTGCATTGAGCGCGGTTCTGGAGGCTGCAGGCAGCTCGCTGCGTATTTTAAGTATTTCGCAAATAGCTCCGGTGTTTTTCCTTATTCCAATTGCCACGCTCTTTTACCGCATCCAAAAGTATAGCTTTTCACATAAGACTTTTATGGATGATACGGAAATCATTCTCGATTCGTCTAACCGCCCAAAAGTCTATGACAGTTTGAGCGCCGCCTTTTTTAGCGGTGGCCTGCTGCTTTTGATTTCGCAATCTCTGCCGCCCCAGTCCGGAAAATCCGCCGCGCCCTTCTGGGCGGCCGCGCTGCTG
>JAEXAZ010000061.1 GCA_023394255.1 Bacillota bacterium
GGTATACACTGGCTCTCGGCATTGCAACCGTTTCTGTCGGCGCGATCGATCATTTCACCGGCTATGCGGTCCAGCGTCTGATCGCGGGCTGACAGGTGACAGAAGTTACTACAAGGCATGGAGGAACATTATGGCGACAAAATCGACAACCCGTAAATCCCGCAGCAAGGCAGCTGCCACACGCTCACGCAACGCGGCCCAGCAAAAAGCGCGCAGGCAGATGCACGCGCTGGTCCTGTTTGCCGTCGGCATATTTACGGGGGCGCTGACCCTCTTTAAGGGGGCCAGCCTCTGGAACTGGATGCATAATTTTATGTTCGGCATTTTCGGCGCCGGTTCCGTTTTTGTTTCCGTTCTGATGATCTACATAGCGATCCTGCTGACTATGGACAAGCCCTGGAAAGCGCGCGCGTGGGAATCGGGCTTTCTGCTCGCGTTTTTCTGCGGCGCCTGGCAGATTTTCAGCATGGGGATTCCCGAATCCACCCATGTGCTGGATATGATCGTAGAATGCGTGGTGCTTGGCATCCAGGGGAAAAGCGGAGGCCTCATCGGCGCGGTGACCGGGCTGCCGCTTCTGCTGTCCTTCGGCAAGCTCGGAGCCGGAATTACCATCGTCCTGTTGATTTTTGTTTTTGCCATGCTGATTACGGGAAGCACCCTGATCGGCCTGGCGCGCGCCGCGCACCAGCCGGTACAGAAAATCGGGGAAAGCTATGCCGAACAGATGGAGCGCATGGAACAGCGGCGTTCCGCGCGCAGTGTGGACATTCCGCTGGACCGCGGTAAAGACGCGATAGACATTCCGCTGGAGGCTCCCAAAAAACAGAACGCAAAACCCGCATCGCAGCAGATAGTCCCCGAGGCAGACGCTCACGGCACGGACATTCCATTGGACAATCCGCCCCCCAAGAACAGGAAATTTGACATAGACATCCCTCTGGACGACAATTTTGACCCCTCGCAGGCCGGGGGATTCGCGCTGTCGGTCGCAGACAGCGAACCGATGCAGTTTGTGCAGGCGCAGCCGTCGCTGGACGAACTGGTTAACAGCGCAGCGACCGAGAGCGGAAAATTTGAGTTTTGCGCCGACCCCGTGCCGGAACAGGAGCCGGGCACAGTGCTTGTTGCAGCGGAAAATCAGGGGTCCGACCCAATTCCGGCGCATCTCTTCGAAAAGTGTTCCCCCAAGGCTGAAGCCTCCGTTGCGGTGGCGGAAACACCCGAAAAGCCGGAGGAGCTGACCTGGCAGGAAACGGTAACCGAACGTCCGGAGCCTCCCGCCTATGTCCTGCCGTCGGTCGGCCTGCTGCGGGAACCTCAGCGCAGGAATGACGCCGGGATGACAGATGAACTCAAATCCAACGCCCAGCGGCTTGTCGACACGCTCTCGAGTTTCGGCGTGCAGACGCGCATCGTGGATATTTCACGCGGGCCGGCAGTCACACGCTATGAGCTCCAGCCCTCCGCCGGCGTGAAAATCAGCAAAATTACCGGACTTGCCGACGACATCGCGCTGAACCTCGCGGCCGCGGGCGTGCGCATTGAAGCGCCGATTCCGAACAAAGCCGCCGTCGGCATCGAGGTGCCGAATAAGTTGATCAGCACGGTAACCATCCGCGAAATCATTGATTCCGAAGCGTTCCGCGCTTCCAAAAGCAAGCTGACCGCCGCGCTCGGACGCGACATCGCGGGCAATGTCGCGCTCGCCGATATTGCAAAAATGCCCCATCTGCTGATTGCGGGTTCCACCGGTTCCGGAAAATCGGTGTGCATCAATTCGATCATCGTTTCCCTGCTGTATAAGTCGACCCCCGATGAGGTGCGTTTTCTGATGATCGACCCCAAGGTAGTCGAGCTTGGCGTCTATAACGGCATCCCCCAGTTGCTCGTCCCTGTGGTGACAGACCCCAAAAAAGCGGCGGGCGCGCTTTCCTGGGCGGTTACCGAAATGCTCAAGCGCTACAAGCTGTTCGCGGACAATTCGGTGCGCGACCTCACCTCCTATAACCACCTCGCCGGGAAAACAGAAGGGATGGACAAGCTGCCGCAGGTCGTCATTATCATCGATGAGCTGGCCGACCTGATGATGGCGGCACCCAATGAGATTGAGGATTATATCTGCCGCCTTGCGCAGATGGCGCGCGCCGCGGGCATGCATCTGATCATCGCGACCCAGCGTCCCTCCGTGGATGTCATCACCGGCGTCATCAAAGCGAACATCCCTTCCCGCATCGCGTTTGCGGTTTCCTCCCAAATCGATTCCCGCACCATCCTCGATATGGGCGGCGCGGAAAAGCTGCTCGGACGGGGCGATATGCTCTTTAACCCGGTCGGCGCCTCTAAACCGGTCCGTGTGCAGGGGTGCTTTGTGACAGACGAGGAGATTGAAAGCATCATCGCCTTTATCAAAAATGATGCTTCCGCGGAATATGACGACAGCATCGTGCAGGAGATTGACAACCATGTGGTCACCGGAAAGGGCAGCCGCTCAGGCGGCGCGGAAAGCTCCGGCGGCGACGATGGGGACAGCGAGGATGAGATGCTCATGCCCGCAATCGAATGTGTCGTGGAAGCCGGCATGGCCTCCACTTCCCTGCTGCAGCGCCGCCTGAAGCTGGGTTATGCGCGTGCCGCGCGCATCGTGGACGAGATGGAAGCCCGCGGAATCGTCGGCCCGTTTGAAGGCAGCAAGCCACGGCAGGTGCTGATTTCTCCCGAACGCTGGGCGGAGATGAAGCTTTCAAGGCAGGATTGACAGGAAAAAGGGCGGGAACCTCCCGGCCCTTTTCTTTCTTTGATAAAATTGGAATTCGGAAAGGTACTGGTTTATGTTTTTACCGCTGACAAAAAAGGAAGCCGCGGCGCGCGGCTGGAATGAACTTGATTTTATCTGCGTGACAGGGGACGCCTATGTGGATCATCCCAGTTTCGGCATGGCGATTGTGTCCCGGCTGCTGGAATCGCTTGGTTACCGCGTCGCGATGATTGCGCAGCCTACCAAAGACAGCGATTTTACCCGCTTCGGCGCACCGAAATACGGGTGGTGGGTCAACGGCGGCAATATCGATTCGATGGTCGCTCACTATACCGCCGCCAAACGCCTGCGCAGCGACGACGCCTACACGCCCGGCGGAAAAGCCGGAAAGCGCCCCGACCGCGCGGTCACGGTCTATTGCAGCCGCATCCGTTCCCTTTACCCGGACGCGCAGATTGTGATCGGCGGCCTGGAAGCCTCCATGCGCCGCTTCGCGCATTATGACTACTGGAAGGATGAGGTCATGCCCTCCGTTCTGGTGGACAGCATGGCCGATCTCCTGATCTTCGGCATGGGCGAAAAGCAGACCGAACTCATCGCGCGCGAACTGGAAAAAGGCACCCCGGCGTCTCAGATCCGCTGCCGGGGAGTCTGTTATCTGACCGACCAGCCGGGGCTGCCGGCCGACGCCGTTTCGGTCGCATCCTACGCAAAGGTGAAGGAGAACAAGCTCTCCTACGCAAAGGCCACCCATACGGAAATTGAGGAACAGGACGCCGTGCGCGGCCGGAAGATCATTCAGAAGCAGGGGGATAACCTCTTCCTTGTCCAGGCGGAGCCGATGCCCGCTTTGAATACCGAAGAACTGGACGCGGTATTCGCCCTGCCGTTTGAGCGGATGTACCATCCAAGCTATGAGGCGCAGGGCGGCGTGGATGCCATCAAGGAAGTGGAATTTTCCATCATGCACAACCGCGGCTGCTTCGGCAACTGCAATTTCTGTTCCATCGCGTTCCATCAGGGGCGGTCGGTCACCTGCCGCAGCGAGGAATCCATTGTGCGGGAGGCGGAAAGTTTCACACAAAATCCGCGTTTCAAGGGCATCATCAGCGATGTCGGCGGGCCGTCGGCCAATTTCCGGCATCCGTCCTGCCAAAAGCAGCTTGCCAAGGGGCTTTGCGCGGAGCGCAAATGCCTTGCGCCCACCCCCTGCCCGGCTTTGAAAGTCGATCACGGCGAATATCTGGAAATCCTGCGCCGCCTGCGCGAACTGCCGGGCGTCAAACGGGTATTTGTCCGTTCCGGCCTGCGCTATGATTATATGATGCTCGAAAAGGACGACCGCTTTATGCGCGAGCTGCTGCAATACCATGTCAGCGGGCAGCTGAAGGTCGCGCCGGAACACTGCAGCCCCAACGTGCTGGACTGCATGGGCAAGCCGCATATCGAAGTTTACGAACGGTTTTCCGAACGGTTTTACCGTCTGACCAAACAGGTGGGCAAGGAACAGTACCTTGTCCCCTACCTGATTTCATCCCACCCCGGCTCGACGCTCAGGGATGCCGTCAATCTGGCGGTATTCCTGAAAAAGAACCGCATCCGCCCCGAGCAGGTGCAGGACTTTTACCCCACGCCCGGGACGGTGTCCACCTGCATGTTCTACACCGGGCTGGACCCCTACACACTCAAGGAAGTGTTTGTACCGCAAACGCAGGAGGATAAATGGCTCCAGCGCTCCCTGCTCCAGTATTTTAAACCCGAGAACCGCCGGGCGGTGATGACCGCGCTGAAAAAAGCGGGGCGCGAGGATTTGATCGGCACCGGCCCGAACTGCCTGATTCCGCCTGATCGCGAACAGGCGGGGCGTTCTGCCCCTCAGCCCTCTGCAAAAAATGCGGAGCAATCGGGCGGCAGGTCCCGGCACACCCGCGGCCGGACGCGCGAACGAAACGATTTTTCAGCCGGAAAGCCCAAAACCGGGAAGAACAGCGCCTATTCAAAATCCAGAAGGCCGCGCTGACCGGTAAATCAGCCATGACAGACCAAACGGAGGCAAAACGATGTATCGGAAACGTAAATTTGCCAAAAAAGTATTCATTAACGTCGCCTCGCTTGCGCTTGCCGCTGTCCTGCTGCTCGCGGGCAATCAATACCTGGGCAACCGGCTGGACCTGCCGCCGCTCCCGAAAGAGGTTACTGAAACAGTATCCGGCGTTGTATCCGACATATTGGACGCCGCAGGCGGCATCGTGGACGGCCTGTATCAAAGGGCCGACCTTGCACAGGCTAAGACAGACGCGCAAGGGGACCTGCTGGTGCACTTTATCGACGTCGGGCAGGGGGACTGCGAACTGGTTCAGGCGCCCGAAGCCAATGTGCTCATCGATGCCGGGGATGTCGGGGAAGGAGATCTGGTGGTTGATTATTTAAAGGCGCAGGGCATTGAGAAAATTGATTACCTGCTGGCGACACACCCCCATGCGGACCACATCGGCGGAATGCCCGAAGTGGTGGAGGCGTTTGAAATCGGCAAGGTGCTGTTCTCCGATGTGCCCGCCGATTTGATCCCGACGACCAAAATCTACGAGCAGCTGCTCGACAGGATCGCCGGAAAAGGGCTGAAAATTACGAAAGCAAACCCCGGCATCGCCTACGATCTGGGGGATGGCGCCATGCTCAAAATTCTGGCGCCGCTCAGTCAAGACCCGGAAGATTTAAATGAGAATTCCATCGTCTGCCGCTTGGATTTTGGGGAAACCTCGTTTCTGTTCACGGGCGACGCGGGAATCAGCAGCGAGAATGAGATGATTAAGCGGTACGGAAGTTCCCTTTCCGCAACGGTCCTCAAGCTGGGACACCACGGCAGCAACACCGCCACACAGGAAAAATGGCTGAACCGGGTCAATCCAAAGGTTGTTGTGGCGGAGGTGGGCGCCGATAACAAGTACGGCCATCCGCACAAAGAGATTTTACAGCGGATTGAGGAGCGCGGCCTGACCTTTTACCGCACCGACCGAAACGGCACGATCGTGATGGCATCCGACGGCGGCGATATCACGGTTACTGTTGAGAAAGAATAAAAGCGCGCGGCGGAAAGTGTATTTCTTTTTGTTGCGGGAACATGGAGAATTGTATCCTGTTTTGCCAAATGAATTGACAGGAAAATTCCCGCGGGCTATACTGAAATCGACCTGTATCGGATGAATAAGCGCAGAAAAGGAGACCTGATTATATGGCAATTTTAATCACCGGGGGCGCGGGATATATCGGCAGCCATACCTGTGTGGAGCTGCTGAAAGCCGGAAAAGAGATTGTGGTAGCGGATAACTTTTCCAACTCCAAGCCGGAGGCTCTGAAACGTATCCGCAAAATTACCGGCAGGGACTTCAAATTTTACGAGGTTGATCTGCTCGACCGCGTCGGCGTGGAGCGGGTGTTCCAGCAAAATAAGATCGACGCCGTCATCCATTTCGCCGGGCTGAAAGCGGTGGGGGAATCATGCGGCATCCCTTTGCGCTATTACCACAACAATCTTACCGGCACCCTGATCCTCTGCGAAATCATGGCGGCGCACAACTGCAAAAAAATCGTCTTTTCCTCGTCCGCGACGGTTTACGGCATGCACAATCCCGTGCCGTTCCGGGAAGATATGCCGCTTTCGGCCACCAGCCCGTACGGCGCGACCAAGCTGTTTATTGAACGGATTCTGGAAGACCTGCAAAAAGCGGATCCGGAATGGGGCGTCTGCCTGCTGCGCTACTTCAACCCGATCGGCGCGCATGAAAGCGGACTTTTGGGCGAAGACCCGAACGGCATCCCCAACAATCTGCTGCCTTATATCGCGCAGGTAGCCACCGGTAAACTCAAGGAGCTGTCCGTTTACGGAAACGATTATGATACGCCCGACGGCACGGGGGTGCGCGATTATATCCATGTGGTGGACCTTGCGCAGGGCCACCTGAAAGCGCTGGACTTTATCGTGGGCAGGACAGGCGTCGAGGCCGTCAATCTCGGCACCGGCGTCGGTTACTCGGTGATGGAGGTCCTGCACGCATTCGAGAAAGCATGCGGAAAAGCCCTTCCCCACCAGCTTGCGGCGCGGCGTCCCGGTGACATTGCCACCTGCTACGCGGACACCCGGAAAGCCAAAGAGCTTTTGGGCTGGACTGCCAGGAAATCATTGGAGGAAATGTGCGCGGACAGCTGGAATTTCAGCAGGCAGAACCCCAACGGGCTTTAACCATACGGCCGGCGTCAGGCATACAGCCTGCCGCCGGTTTTTCAGCCGCATGAAGACTTGAAAAATTTGGCAGAAACTGCTATGATGGCAGCAGGAAAAATGCCGCTGATTTCGGATAAACTGCTCTAAGGGGGTGCGTTCGTGAAAAGGAAAAAGAAGCTGCACATCAAAAGCGTACTGAGCCTCCTGTTTGGAAAAATGGTAACGGTCGGGCTTCTGATTGCGATTCAGGCCGCTTTCCTCGTCTGGGCAGTCATCAGCCTCGCGGATCATTTTGCCGCCGTATATGTCGGCCTGACCCTGCTCAGCATTATTATTGTAATCTGGCTGTTCGGAAAAGACGAAAACCCGTCCTATAAGCTGGCGTGGGTCTTTGTCATTATGGCGCTTCCCATCTTCGGCGGGCTGTTTTATCTGCTGTTTGGAAACAAGGGGATGCCGAAGGCCCTGAAGGGGCGGATCAGCAGCGCGGAAGAAAGCACCAGAACAACTTTTATGTCCGATTCGGCCTGCCTGGAAGAACTGAGCAGGCAGAGCCCCCACCTTGTGCCATTGGCGCGTTACATCACCGCAACAACCTATTCCCCGCTCTGGCGCCGCACGGAAGCGGAGTACCTGCCGATTGGGGAAGTGATCTGGAAACGCATGCTGGAGGAACTGGCAAAAGCGGAAAAGTTCATCTTCATGGAATATTTTATCATCGAGGAAGGGATTATGTGGGAATCTGTCTTTGAAATTCTCAAAGACAAGGCTGCAAACGGCGTGGATGTGCGCTTTATGTACGACGACATCGGCTCCATCAAAACCCTGCCCCACCGCTTTCCGGACAAGCTCCGCACCGCCGGCATCAAATGCGTCCTGTTCAATCCGTTCCAGCCCCATCTGAACTCGACGATAAATTACCGCGACCACCGCAAAATTACGATCATTGACGGAAACGTCGGATTTTGCAGCGGAATCAACATCGCCGACGAATATATTAACGCATATGAGAAATATGGGCATTGGAAAGATACGGGCGTCCTGCTGCGGGGCGAGGGGGTGCTGAATCTGACCGCCATGTTTTTGGCTTTGTGGAATTTTTCCTGCCCCACAGACACGGAATTTGACCGGTTCCGGCCAACCATCGTCTGCAACAGCAACGGATTTGTGCAGCCGTTCGGCGACAGCCCTCTCGACCGGATTAACGTGGAAGAGGACGCCTACATGCAGATTATCAGCCGCGCCACCCGCTATGTCTACATCACCACGCCTTATCTGATTATTGACCATGAGATGATCACGGCGCTGTGCGCGGCCGCGCGCAGCGGGATTGACATCCGGATCATCACTCCGCACATCCCCGACAAATGGCTTGTCCATGAAACCACCCAGTCTTTTTATCAGATCCTTCTGGACGCCGGGGTCAGGATCTTTGAATATACCCCCGGCTTTGTCCACTCAAAGATGTATGTCAGCGACGACAACGTCGCCATTGTGGGAACAGCCAACATGGATTACCGCAGTTTTTATCTGCATTTTGAATGCGGCGTCTGCTTTTACAATTCCAGTATTGTCGGGGACGTTCTGGAGGATATCAGGCAAACGCTTGAAAAATGCCAGGAAATCCCCCAAAATTACAGCAGCACTGTCCCGATTCCGCGCCGTATCCTCCGCGCGTTTCTGCGGCTGTTTTCCCCAATGATGTGATGAACCTGTGGAAAGGGCTCCGTTTAAAAAACGGAGCCCTTTCTGATTGGAGAGCAGGAGATCGTATTTTACTTTTGGGGTGCGTCCGAGCGAAGTTTTGTCTGAACCTCCTGCGGCAGTTTGCTGAGCGGTACGGAAACCATTGTCCCTTCCGCGGAATCTTCAAAGAAGAACCGCAGCGTCACCATCGGCTCATTGATTGCGCCGGTGGCAACCACTTCCTGCGCCATCTGTGCAATCAGCGCTTTGTCCTCAAAGATGTGCAGATTCTGGCCAAAATATTCTTTGGCATAGGAATCAGCCCCGTATTTTCCATATTCCGTCGCATATTCCACAGGGTTCTTCTGTTCCGCAATCTGCTGTCTGATGCTTTCCAGATCCTCATAGCGGAAATTCTGCATAGGCACCAACTGATAGATCGCGCTTCTGGAAGAATTATATCCACGGATGTCGTTGGGAGCATCGGCGACAACAGCGGTGCACTTGCTGAAATCCGGTTCTAGCTGATCGGCAAATCCCATTTCGCTTAGAATCTGCCAGGTGCGCTGCTGCTCGCCTGTCACATAAAAGTATCCTGCTGTCGCGCAGCGCTCGCTGCCTTCTGCCGGCAGGCCGGCATCAAAGGAAATCACCGCGAGGAACCGCCCCGCCGGATGAAGCAGGCTGTCGGCGGTCTGGTCGAGCAGGTCGGCTTTCATGGCGTCAAGCATCGCGGCGGTGTCCTCGTCCGAAAAGATCTGCTCGATCTTATGCGTGCCAAACGGGTCCGCGATCGTCCATCTGGTCACATTTTCCGGATCGGTGAAGAAGGCCGGGTGGGTCTGCGCCAGGAATTCGGCGTTGGCTTCCAGCGGCGCCAGCTTGACAAAGGAATCCGCCGTGACCGCATTGTAGCGGCGGCGGACCGTTTTTCCGCCTTTCAGGTGATAAACAATATTCGAATTCGAGTAGATAATATCATCTCTGCTCCCGCTTTGGCTGTTTGGCTGGAACTTCACGTCGACAACATCCTGATGATAAGCCAGAACCGCCGCGATATTGTCCGGGTCGGTCAATGTGACCGACTGAATCGACTTCAACGGCTGCGATGGCCCTTCTTTCTTCGCTGCCGACATAATATCCCCATAATCGGAGAAGCGCCCCATATAATTGATTTCCAGCGACTCCACGCTGCCGGTGTCCGGAACCCTGTTTTCATAACCGAATCCGCCAAGCAGAACCGTCAGCGTGCTCGCGGTTATGACCGCGACCATGCCCACACCGAGCGGGAGGCTTTTCACCAGGGATTTAAAGCCGCGGTTCAGAATGATTTCAATAATGCTGTAGACCAGGATACCGCCGATGGCCGACCACATAATAAAGGACATTTCCGCGGCGGAACCGTCTTCCGCGTTGACCGCGTAAAACATCATTCCAATGCAGATGCCGCCAATCGCGGTACCGAGGAATTTCACCAGAATCTGCAGAATTCCTTTAGACGTCGTGGTCTCCGCAGTCTCGCTGCCGCGGCGCCGGTAAAGACGCATTGCTCCGAACAAAAGTCCGGCAGACAGCAGCAGATAGATTACAATCGCGGCGTTGCTCCGGAACAGCAGCGCCGAATTCTCCGGCGACAGGCCCGAGAACCCGTTCGGCGTAACAAAGCTCGAAAAAGCGAGCCTCGCGGGCATCAGGGTCAGCGGGCAGATATCCAGCAGGGTTTGGAGAAAGGTCGTGCTCGGTTCAAATCCAAACAGGAATATGCCCGCCAGCGCGGTATAAATTGCCATCAGGATCGGGAGCGCCGCCATCAGGATTCCCGAAAAGGTAAAGGCGTCAAACACCGTGCCCACCATCGTGCAGACCGCGGTGGTCAGCAGATAGATAAACAGCGCGCAGATCAGCCATCCGGCGGTGTCAAGCAGGATTTGCCCCACTAAAAACGGATGAAATCCGAATTTGATGGTCTGCATGAGAATAACCAGCAGGTTACATGCCAATACCGGTATTGTAACGATTGTCATCGCGACCGCCGTGTTAACGCCGAGCAGCGTCTCACGCCTGACAGGCAGGGAGTGGTAGACATCGGCGGCAGTTTTGCTGTGCATATAGCTGTTGAGCACCAAAGCAAGCACAAACGGGGCCAAAAGGACAAGGAGCGTGTAAAACACAGCGGATACCGCCGTAAACTGCCGCCCCATGCCGGCAAGGCCGAATAAATCCATCAGATCAGCGCCCTGCGCGAGCCGCAGCTGCTGTGATTCGCTCAGATCACGGAAAATTTTCATTGCATACTGAAACGGGTAAAAAATCAAAAGCAGTACGGAAAGCAGCCCGAAATATCCCTTGCTGCGGCGGAGCGCGTTCCGGTAGAGCGCTTTGGAGCGCCCGTGGTCAGAATAGGATGTTGTTGTAGTCATAGCCTACCGCCTCCATTTCATGAATGAATACCTCTTCCAGCGTCAGCGGCACGCCCTCCGCAAAAACCGCCCCCTGGGAGAGCAGATAGTCCGAGGTTTCCGCCGAGGTCCCCCGCACCACCAGGTTCAGCAGGCTGCCGCTCCGGGAAACCTGCATCAGATTCAGTTTTCCGAGCACCTCATCCGAAACGCCGTTCGGGAACGCCGCGTGGACCTTGCAGAACCCGAGCTTCAGCTCGTCGATTTCCCGTTCAAACAGGATGTGCCCCTGATGCAGCAGGCCCACATGGTCGCACAGGTCTTCCAGCTCGCGCAGATTATGGCTGGTGATAATCACCGTCAGGCCGCGGGCGGCAATATCGTCCGCCAGCAGTTTTTTCACCGCTCCGCGGATAACCGGGTCGAGCCCGTCAAACGCTTCGTCCAGCAGCAGGACATCCGGCATGCAGGCAAGACCCATCAGCAGCGCCGCCTGCCGTTTCATTCCTTTGGAAAAGGTGTTGATTTTCTTTTTCGGGTCCAGCGGAAAAATGGTGAGGAGCCTGTCATACCGCTCTTCCGAAAAACTGTGGTAAATTCCCTTATAGAACGATGCCATATCATTCATATTGGACTGCGGCAGAAAAAACAGGTCATCCGCCACAAAGAAGATGCGTTCCTTTACCGCCGTGTTTTCAAAAACAGGCTGGTCGTCCAGCGTAATGGTTCCGCCGTCCGGCATATAGACGCCGGCCAAAAGGCGCAGAAATGTAGATTTTCCAGAGCCGTTGCTTCCAACCAGCCCGTAAATCGAGTTTTTGTCAATGGTGGTGGTCAGCGCTGTCAGCGCCGTAAAATCGTCAAAGCACTTCACCAGCGATTTTGCCTCAATCATCTTTTGTCCCCTCCTCATATACTGAGCGTACTGTTTCTTCCACCTGCCGGCAGCTAAGCCCTGTCCGCCTGCCATCCGCCACCGCTTCCCTGATCCTGATCAGGCTCTGACGGCAAAGCGTTTCATTTGCGCGGTTTCCCGGTGCAATAAAACTGCCTCTTCCCGCCACTGAATAGATAATCCCGCCGCGCTCCAGTTCCTGATAGGCCTTTTGCACGGTATTGGGGTTTATGCCCAGATCCCTTGCAAGCGTCCTCACGGAAGGGAGCTGTTCTTCCGGCTTGATCGCCCCTGCGGATATCATCTCGGAAAGCTTTTGGATCAACTGCTCATAAATCGGCTGTCTGCTTTGTAAATCCAGTTGCAGCACAGTTTCACCCCATTTCCATCATATTTGACGTATTACGTGTACTGGTCTTATTAATACAGTCATATCGTATCACTTGTTTCTTAAAAATGCAAGCTGTTTTTAAAATTCTTTTCGGAGGAAAAAAGGCGATTGTTTAACATTTTTATGAATTTTATTCTAACCAATTTGACACCCGCAAAAATGATGGTATACTTTATAAAGGTTATTCTTGCCTGTTGGCTATATGCTTTGACTACAAGCCCTGTTTTCGGCTCCGAACTATCCGGCGGCGCCTTTTTAGAAACACAGGGAGATGAAAAAGGGGTTATGTCTGTATGAGGAAAACCAAGATCGTCTGCACGCTGGGTCCCGCATCCGGCAGTGAGCAAACCATTCGCGAACTGATTCAGGCGGGAATGGATCTGACAAGATTTAACTTCTCTCACGGCACACATGAAAGCCACAAAAAAACCTTTGAAATTGTCGACCGGCTTCGCCGTGAAATGAGCCTTCCGGTCGCTACCCTTCTGGACACCAAGGGGCCTGAAATCCGTCTCTGCACATTCAGGGGCGGCTCCGCGCAGCTGCAGGCCGGCCAGCAGTTTATCCTGACTTCGGCCGACTGCGAGGGGGATTCCAACCGCGTACAAATTAATTTTTCCGGCCTTGTTTCCGATGTGAAAGCCGACGACAGTATTTTGCTGGACGACGGCGCAATCGCAATGCGCGTTGTG
>JAEXAZ010000075.1 GCA_023394255.1 Bacillota bacterium
TCCTTCGACACGGCTGCACTGGAAATCGGCGGAAGCTCCCACACACCTGCTGATGGTGATCGGCCCCTCCACCACTTCAATTACTTCGCCCAGTGAAATCTCGTCTGCGGGTTTGGCAAGCTCATAGCCGCCCTGCGTGCCCTTGTAAGAGCGCACGATTCCTTCCGCCACAAGTTTGCGCAGAATCTTCAGAGAGAACCGAAGCGTTACGCCTGTGCGGGCTGCAATGCTTTTGGCATCCATACGGGTTTGATTTTTTGAAAGACAGTTCACAATGCGTACAGCATAATCAGCTTCCAGTGTAATATGCATATCGGAAGCCTCCTTTGGCAGAATGTATACCATTTAAATCCACTTAAAGTATATTGCAAATCTCGCGGTTTGTCAAGCATAACCAGACAAAAGGGCGGCCCGGAGCCGCCCAAAATGCCTGTTAATCCAGAAAATCCTTTAATTTTTTGCTGCGGGAGGGGTGCCGCAGCTTACGGAGCGCTTTCGCTTCAATCTGGCGGATGCGTTCACGGGTTACATTAAATTCCTTGCCCACCTCTTCCAGCGTACGGCTGCGGCCGTCTTCCAGGCCAAAGCGGAGGCGCAGAACCTTTTCTTCGCGGGGCGTCAGGGTCTGGAGCACTTCCGAAAGCTGTTCTTTTAACAGTGTGTGGGAAGCGGCATCCGCCGGAGCGGGGGCATCGTCATCGGGGATAAAATCTCACAGATGGCTGTCCTCTTCCTCACCGATCGGGCTTTCCAGCGAAACCGGCTCCTGCGCAACGCGCATGATCTCACGTACTTTGTCCGCAGGCATGTCCAGTTCGGACGCAATCTCCTCCGCAGAGGGTTCATGCCCGTTTTTATGAAGCAGCTGGGAACTGACTTTTTTTACTTTATTAATGGTCTCCACCATATGCACCGGAATACGGATGGTTCTTGCCTGGTCGGCAATTGCGCGGGTAATCGCCTGACGGATCCACCAGGTCGCATAGGTGGAAAATTTGAAGCCCTTGGTATGGTCAAACTTCTCCACCGCCTTGATCAGGCCGAGATTGCCCTCCTGAATCAGATCCAAAAACTGCATGCCGCGACCCACATAACGCTTTGCGATGCTGACCACAAGGCGCAGGTTTGCCTCGGAAAGGCGTTTGCGGGCTTCTATATCACCCTCCACCATACGGATGGCAAGATCGATCTCTTCGTCCGCCGACAGCAGGGGAACCCGCCCGATTTCCTTCAGGTAGACCTTGACCGGGTCGTCGATGCTGATTCCCTCCGCGGCAAGCGCGGCGTCCAGCTCGGTATCTTTATCTAAATCTTTAAAGTCTTCCTCAACCGGGGTGACCATGTCTTCAACAATCTCGACATTATTGCTTTCGAGCAGATCATAGAGCTTGTCAACCTGTTCCACATCGTAATCCAGTTCTTCCAAAGCATCGCTGATTTCCTTTGTCGTCAGCTTGCCTTTCGCTTTGCCGTTTTCCAGCAGTTCCTTCAATACAGACTTTTTGTCCTGTACGCCCATGCTTTTTAATCCCCCTGATTTATTGTTTTTTCCTGGACGCAAGCGAGGCTATGTACGCCTTCAGGTCGTTATCTGACATTGCCGCGACCTCGTCCTGCGTTTTGTTTTCCTGATAGCTGCGTATGGTATCTATATAAGAATCGACGGCGGCGACGTCGAACATCATCCCGGAAATCGAGTTCAGCAGTTCGGTCACAGCGCCCATCTGCTCAATGGAAAGCTGCGCGGAAAGCAGCGTCAGTTCAACGGACTGGCCGTTTTGCAGCCGGTCAAACAGCACCCGCGCGATCTCCCGGTTCCGGTCGGTCACAAAGTCTTCCAGGCGGATGCGGCCCGCTACATGCTCGAAATAGTCGGGGTTCTTCATCAGAATCGCAAGCAGCTTATCCTCGGCAAGCGCGTATTTGATGTTGCGCGCCCGCTGAAAGTCCTGCTTCTGCGGCTCGGTGTGGACCTCGCTGTAAACCTTGAGTTCGGCCGCGCTGCGTTTCTGGCGCTTTGCGGCGCGCTTGAGCTCATGCGTGAGCTGAGCGGTCAGCGCTGTTTTCTCCACTTCCAGCTCCGATGCCGTTTTTGAAACATAGACATCCCGTTCGATGGGGTTCGGAACCTCGGCCATCAGAGCCACAAAGTCCCGCAGAAACGCCACTTTCCCGTCCGCCGATTCCAGATCATATTTCTGTTTCGCGCGCGCGATGGCGTATTCCGTGGCGTTGGAAGCGCCCTCCAACAGCAGCCCGAACCGTTCCGCCCCAAATTTCTTGATATATTCGTCGGGGTCTTTCGCGCCGGTCATGGTCAGCACCCGGATCTTGACCCCTACCTCGGAAAGCAGCCCCACCGCCCGCCTGGTGGCGGCCTGGCCGGGCGCGTCCGAGTCGTAGGACAGCGTCACATGGTCGGTATACTGCGCGATCAGGCGGGACTGTTCCGACGTCAGCGCCGTTCCCAGCGTTGCGACAGCGTTGTCAAAGCCGGCCTGATGCATCGCGATGACATCCATGTACCCCTCGCAGAGGATCAGCCCGCTGCGCTTGGAAGCCTTGGCAAAATTCAGCGCGAACAGGTTGCGGCTTTTTTTAAATACCGGCGTATCGGAGGAGTTGAGATACTTGGGACCCCGGTCGTCCCCCATGATGCGCCCCCCGAAGCCGATCACATTGCCGCGCAGGTCGATAATCGGAAAGATCACACGGTTGCGGAACTGGTCGTAGCATCCCCCGTTGCGGCCCCGCGCCACGACTGCCGCCGCGAGCAGCTCCTCTTCGCTGAACCCTTTGGAACGCAGATGCTTCATCGCCGCGTCCCAGGCGTTTGGCGCATAGCCCAGGCCAAACCGGGTGATCGTTTGGTTGGGCAGCCCCCGGCCATGCAGATAATCAAGCCCCGCTTTTCCGGACGGCTGCTTCAGGCATTCATGATAAAAACGAGCAAGCGCCCGGTTAATCTCCAAAACGCGGGTTTTCAGCCTGGCCGCCCCGTCGTCGGCCGCATCCTCCGGCATCGCCATCCCGGCGCGCTGGGCCAGAAATTTGACAGCCTCAACATATTCAAGATTTTCGATCCGGCGCACAAACGTAATCACATCTCCGCCGGCGCCGCAGCCAAAACAATAAAAACTCTGGTTTTCCGGGTACACTGTGAACGACGGCGATTTTTCCGAATGAAACGGGCAGAGCCCGTTAGCGATGCGCCCATGCTTTTTCAGGTGGACATAGGAGGAAACCACCGACTCAATATCATTATTGTTTTTCAGCTCCTGCAAAAACAGATCAGAAATCATAGGCCGCCTCCCTTCCTGCTTTGTTGTTTGCGCAATTTATTTCACTTCCCATGATTTAGGGATAAATAAGTTTTCATAAGTAGTCACGGCATACCGGTCGGACATACCGGAAATGTAATCGCAGACCGCACGGTGGGCATCCGTTTTTTCCCAGATGCCGCAGTACTCGTCCGGAAGTTCCTCCGGATGAGCAACATAATAGTGGTAAAGACTTGTGACAACCGCCTGCGCTTTTCCTTCCTCGCCTTTCGCGACGGGATTCAGATAAACGGCGTCATGCATAAACCGGTTGAATTCGGCGAAAACCGCCGCGGTTTTTTCGTCCATACAGATATCTTCCCCGCTGTTTTGGATGATCGAATCGATCAGCGCGGTGATACGCTGCGATTTTGTCCTGCCAAGCTGGTACTTGATGGTCCATGGGATATCGTCGTCATCCAGCACCTTCGCGCGGATCGCGTCCTCAATGTCATGGTTCAGGTAGGCGATCTTATCCGCAAAAAAGACTACGCGGCCTTCCAGCGTCTTCGCGCGGCCCTCCGGCGAAGGATTGGAATAGGAATGGCAGGCAATCCCGTTGCGCACCTCCCAGGTCAGGTTCAGCCCCGCGCCGCCGTTTTCGATCTCTTCCACCACGCGCACGCTCTGTTCGGCGTGGCTGAACCCATACGGGCAGATCTCCTTCAGCGCACGCTCACCGGCATGTCCAAAAGGAGTATGCCCCAAATCGTGGCCGAGCGAGATCGCCTCCACCAGTTCTTCATTGAGGCGCAGGGCAACGGCCAGCGTCTTGGCGATCTGATTGACCTCCAGCGTATGAGTCAGGCGGGTGCGGTAGTGGTCGCCCTCCGGTGAAAGGAATACCTGCGTCTTATGCATGAGCCTGCGAAACGCATTGCAATGGACAATCCGGTCGCGGTCACGCGCAAACGGCGTGCGGATCGGACATTCGGGGATTTCCTTTTCCCGCCCGCGGGAATTCTGAGAAAGGCAGGCATATTGGGAAAGCGTGTTTTTTTGAATTTCCTGCGTCTGCTCCCGGATGGTCATGGCACAGCCTCCCTTTTGATGCCGGAAAAGCCCTTTTTGTGGACTTTCCACAACATATCTATTATATTATACTCTGCAAATAAAAAAATTCCTGCCTACTGCAGAAATTTCTTGCAAAAGACAGGATTATTCCGTTTTCGCACATTTTTTTGCTTTATTCCGGAATACAGGCGTAGCGCCTGTCCAATAAACGCGGGCACACCTGCGCCGCCGTTAAATCTGCAAGTTCTTTCAAAAACGCCTGCACAAAACAGTCCTTCAGCAAAATGTGCAGCCGGACTGTGACGCCAAAGTCGGAAAAAGTGGTCTGCGCATGATAGCGCGGAAGGATGTACATGACCTTGCCATACAGGTCATAGCCAAGTTCCAGCTCAAATTCACTGCATTCGCTCATGGTCATCCGGATAGACGCGTCAACCGCCAGCTTTACGCTATGGGAATAAGCGCGCACCAAGCCTCCGGCACCCAGCAGGATGCCGCCGAAATAGCGCGTCACGACCGCCGCTAGGTCGACCAGCCCTTCCTTTTGCAGAACATCCAGCACGGGGACACCGGCGGTCCCCTGCGGTTCGCCGTCGTCGGAATAGCGTTTCAGCTGCCCGTCCCGCAGAAGGTACGCATAGACGTTATGCGCGGCGTCCCGGTGCTCCGTCTTTTTCTGATTGATAAAGGCAAGCGCTTCTTCTTCCGTGGCGACGGGGCACACCGCGCCGATAAAGCGCGACCGGCGTTCCGTAAACGCAGCGTCGGCATATGCCTGTATCGTTTGATATTCGTTCATGCCGGCCTCCTGTCGGGATTTGTCTGAAAACAGCACGTTAAAAGCAGAGGCAAAACGCCCCGTGCGGACTGCGCGGGGCGTTCGATATACTCTTACAGATGCTTAACCGCTCAGCAGCACGGCTCGATCCAGCCGAACGTATCTTTGCCGCGTCCCCACTGCAGATCCGTCAGGGTATCATACAGCTTCTGGCTGAGGGGTCCGATCTTATTTCCGTTGATCGTTGTGACGATCTTATCGCATTTCAGCTCGCCAATCGGGGAAATGACCGCGGCGGTGCCAGTGCCCCAGGCTTCTTCCAGCGTGCCGTCCCGCGCGGCTTTCATCAGTTCGTCCACCGACAGGCGGCGCTCGCTGACCTTCATGCCCCAGGACCTGAGCACTTCCAGAACCGATTTTCTGGTGATGCCGGGCAGGATGCTTCCGGAAAGCTCGGGAGTCACGATTTCATCGCCGATTTTGAAGAAGACGTTCATCGCGCCCACTTCCTCAATATATTTGCGCTCCACGCCGTCCAGCCAGAGCACCTGGGAATAGCCCTCTTTTTCAGCCTCCTCCTGCGCAATCAGCGAGGCCGCGTAGTTGCCGCCGGTTTTTACCATGCCCATGCCGCCCTTGACCGCGCGGACATATTTGGTTTCCACATAAATCTTAACCGGATTCAGGCCGCCTTTATAATAAGCGCCGGAAGGCGACAGGATGACGCAGTAGATATAGGTTTTGGACGGATGAACACCCAGAACCGCCTGGTTGGAAATAATAAACGGACGGATATAAAGGGAGGTATCCTTTTCATGGGGGACCCAGTCCTTATCAATTTCCACCAGCTTCTTTAAGGAATCCAGCAGCAGTTTTTCATCCAGGTGCGGAATGACCAGACGGTCGCAGGATGCATTCAGGCGTTTGAAGTTTTCCTGCGGGCGGAAAAACTGGATTTTGCCCTCCGCGGTACGGTAGGCCTTCATGCCTTCATAGATTTCCTGCGCATAATGGAAACACGCGGCGGAAGGGTCCAGCGGAATCGGGCCGTAGGGTACAATTCTCGGGTCATGCCAGCCCTTTTCGTTGGAATAATCCATCAGGAACATGTGGTCAGTAAAAATCTGACCAAATCCCAGTTTGGATTCGTCTGCCGGTTTCGCCTTGGGACTGTCGGTCAACGTAACCTTGATCTCCATGATGATGTGCACTTCCTATCTAAAAGTTTAATTGCTACGCATTAGAAATAGTTTAGCACGTTAAGGCATGAATGTCAAAAAGATTTCATGCTATTTGTAGGAACACACAAAACTGCACAGCGCCATATGGCGCTGTGCAGCATTTTTGCGATTGCACAATCAGTATGCGACGCCCTGCCACTTCATGGCGTCGGCAATTTTCAGGAAGCCCGCGATGTTGGCGCCCATCACCAGGTTGCCTTCCGCGCCAAACTCTTTGGATGCATTGTAGGAATTATGGAAGATATTCTCCATGATATGTTTCAGTTTGGCATCGACTTCTTCAAAGGTCCAGCTGTACCGCATGGAGTTCTGGCACATTTCCAGGCCGCTGGTCGCCACGCCGCCCGCGTTGGCCGCTTTCGCCGGTCCGAACAGGACACCATGCTTCTGGAAGATTTCAATGGCTTCGGGCGTACTGGGCATATTGGCGCCTTCGACAACCGCAATGACGCCGTTGTCCACAAGTACCTGGGCCGCTTTCCCGTCCAGCTCGTTCTGGGTGGCGCAGGGCAGCGCGATATCGCACTTGACCGACCAGATGCCGCGGCAGCCCTCCTGATACTCGGAGCCGGGAACCCGTTTGGCATATTCCGAAATCCGTCCGCGCTCCACCTCTTTGATCTGCCGGACAACCTCCAGCTGAATGCCGTTCCCGTCATAGATGTAACCGTTGGAGTCCGAAAGGGCGACCACTTTCGCGCCCAGCTGCTGCGCTTTCTGGGTAGCATAGATCGCAACGTTCCCGCTGCCGGAAATGACCACGGTCTTGCCGGTCATGGAATCCTGCTTCATCGACTTGAGCATTTCCTGTGTAAAATACAGCAGCCCGTACCCTGTGGCTTCCGTCCTGGCCAAAGAACCGCCGTAGGACAGCCCCTTGCCGGTCAGAACGCCGGTAAACTCATTGCGGAGCCGTTTATACTGCCCGAACATGTAACCGATCTCGCGGGCTCCCACGCCGATGTCACCGGCAGGGACATCGGTATCGGCCCCGATATGTCTGCTCAGTTCGGTCATGAAGCTCTGGCAGAAGCGCATCACCTCGCCGTCCGACTTGCCCTTGGGGTCAAAATCGGAACCGCCCTTGCCGCCGCCCATAGGCAGGCCGGTCAGGGAATTTTTAAAGCACTGCTCAAATCCGAGGAATTTGATGACAGACGCGCAGACGGTCGGGTGCAGGCGCAGGCCGCCTTTATACGGGCCGATCGCAGAGTTGAACTGCACGCGGAAACCGCGGTTCACCCGCACGTTTCCGCCGTCGTCCACCCAGGAAACGCGGAACTGGACAAAGCGTTCCGGTTCCACAATGCGGTCGATAATCCCGTTGGTCTCATACTCGGGATATTTCGCCACGACCGGCTCGAAGGACTCCAGGACCTCCATGACTGCCTGCAGAAATTCCGGCTCCCCGGCATTTCTTTTGCAGACGGTATCATATACCCTCTGCAAGTAGGCATTCTTGAATTTTGACAATGTTGACTCCTCCTTATAGTTTGATAAACACAACAACACGTGCCACACTTTTTGGCACGTTACTTATGTATTATACGAAATTGTTTGCAGTGTTGCAAGAAAAAAATTGCATAATTCCAGAAATTTCTGCATAATAATTTCTTTTATGCTGCCAAATATGCAGGAAATCCCCCACCACTTGACGAATCGCTCCGTTTGCGTTAAAATCATAAAAGAGAGAGAGTTGAACAGCGGCACAGCGCCTTTTGGCGTGGTGAGGAAAGTCCGGGCTTCGCAGGGCGGGATACCTGCTAACGGCAGGCCGAGGCGACTCGAGGGAAAGTGCAACAGAAAGATACCGCCGCCGCATCGCCGGATACTATCCGGTGGACGGCGGTAAGGATGGAAAGGCGGGGTAAGAGCCCACCGGAATGCAGGTGACTGCATTGCCATGTAAACCCTATCCGAAGCAACACCAGCTGGGACGATACGGCTGCCCGCCGTGTTCCGAAAGGTGGCTAGAGCCATGCGGCAACGCATGGGCCAGAAAGATCGTTGTTCACGACAGAACCCGGCTTATAGATTCCCTCTCCGTATTGTGTGAAAAGACCGTCACGGTTATCCGTGACGGTCTTTTTGACTGTATCCCCGCATAAACTGTGCTTGGGGGGGATCTGCATGTCTACTTTTTTGTATATTGCCGCCGCGCTCGCGGCTCTGTTTATCGTGATCGCGCTTATCCGTTCGGGCCATTTTCTGCGCTGCCTGCTTTTCTCCGTTGTCACGGGCAACGTGACCCTGCTGGTTATCAGCTATCTGGGCGCGTTCACCGGCGTGACGCTCGGAATCAATCTCTTTACCGTGGGTACGGCTTCTCTGCTGGGGATACCCGGCGTTCTGGCAATGCTCCTGATCCGGTTGCTTTTTTCCGTCTGATTTGATAGAATAAAAATAAATTTTTAAATCGGGAGTACAGTTGCATGGATGTAAAAATTCTTCGGCCGGGCGACGACCTGAGCGAAGCATTATGGATACGTGACGAGGTATTTACGAAAGAGCAGGGGTTCGCCAACCCGGATCAGGACAAGTTTGACGCGGCCGCCTGCCATGTGCTGCTCCGCGAAAACGGCCGGCCGGTTGCCACGGGGCGCGTTTTCCGCGAAGAAACAGGCGGCCCCTATATCCTTGGCCGGATCGCGGTTCTGAAAGCATGGCGCGGGCGCTCGCTCGGCAGGCTCCTTGTGGAGGAGCTGGAAAAAATCGCAGCCGGCCAGGGCGCTGAAACTTTGGAGTTGGGCGCGCAGCTGTATGCGGTGCCGTTTTACCGGAAATGCGGATTTCTACCCACGGGGAAACGCTATATGGATGAATTCTGCGAGCACGAAACGATGCTGAAAACGCTGTAGCCAAAAACCCCTCCGGCTAAATATGAGTAGTCATAAAGACAACTTGTGAACCGAGGGTCAGGGTAAACTGAATACGAAAACACACCTTACATTGTAAAAATCTAAGGTGTGTTCTGGATTAATTCGCGACCAGCAGGCCGTCCGTTCGAATCGGATCATTAGATCCACAGGCACAACTTTCCGTCAAGGGCAAGTTGTGCCTTTCTTTATGCAGACAGGTACGGTAATATGAATATGTTATTTTAAAATTTATTCTATAAAATAGATAAAAACTGGAATAATTTGTGAGAAGATGGCAAACGGGTGAAAACAAATATAAAACATGCTATATTATTTCCATGCAGTCGCCTTGTCGGAGCATTATTATACGTCTTTATGCACTAATTAGGGTATATCATCATATCAATCGTATGCGGGACAGAAATCACCGAGTTCAGTATTTTGGGGGCTCATATGTCATATAATGGTGGAGCCTTCAGTAGCGGAATTTAGTATTTATTATGTGAAGTACTGGATGCTCTGACAGTTTTTGTTTCTAGAGTCTGCACAATCGCTTATACAACCATACGAAAAGTTTTAATCTGAGTTTTTGAATCAGCTATATTGCGCGCCCCAATTATTGCTTTGCTTTCAACTGAGATATAATTAGCTGCCGCTACATTTAATACATTTACTTTCCCTGTTATTGTAACTGCTTGTTTTTGGGAAGTAACATTCAGTGTGTTTACGTTGCCGCGAACTTCAACTAGACCTGTAGCGGAGGCTGTTAACGTATTAATAATAGAGCCATCTGAAGGAATGACTATATTAGGTATGATCTTGTCATCATTACTATTTAATATTGTGAGGGATTCCAAAACGCCTGAGACTGTAAGTGCCGTTTGTTTGCCAAGCGTATAATTTCGATAAGTTCCATCCTTTTCGCTAAAGCGCACGCACATATCTTTTGCCTCATCAATTACAACAGTAATGTCAAGAGAGCCGATTGTGTGAGAGGCACTTCTTTCACTCTCATTGTCATAAAAGGTTACATACCCATTCTTGACGGTTATTTTATCATATTCAATTGGTTTTATTTCTGCTGCAGATACAATCATGTTGGGTACTGCGATCATTAAAACTGTGGCTAATGTTAAAATCAATTTTTTCATTTTAATCTTTCACCTTTTTTGGGAGTGTGAGGATTTTTGTATGGAGATATTAAGTTAATAGGATGAATAGCAGTATAGGAAAGTGAAATCGGCACATATCAACGGTTTTATTGGGTGCTTTGGTAAATCCGTTCTGGACGAATTGGGACATCCTTTTACTTTTAGCGGTAAATTTTTATGCTACTTCAATTATTAAAGTTTACGTATTTGGAATTAAGCGTGCGGACGCATTGCGCAATTCAATACAGTCTTTGAGTTTATATGTTTTCAAAAATTTTTCCATCTTAGGAATTTCTTCTTCAAATAATGATACCGTCAATTGATTATTATAAATATGCAACCCGCTTTCAGGATTTTCAATCCCTTGCTGGGTCATTTCTTCGCAGAGTTCCTGCTTAACCTGGTTTAAAAATGTCATAGAATACTTTGCCTGCCGGTATTCCACTTGCACGGGGTCTTCTACATATTTGTGGCTGTGTCCATTCCAATCCGGTTCGTATTGCTCCGCTACGGATTTTACCTGTTCCAGATCAAGATAATACAGAATGACAATATCACCCTCGGTGGTATAGCCACCATATACATCTTCATTCATATGTGCATTACAATAATCCTCAAAGCTATACATTTTTTGGCTATAGTCCCATATCTCATCAGGTATCACATCGCTCTGGGGTAGGCCATATGTGCCATCCGTGTGCGGAATGCTCTTATCTTCCCCAGAAACCTCCCGAGGCTCGGAATTAGTGTTACTTAAATCCGAAGAATATGTTTCTGATTCAGGCGGTTTTGATACAATGGAAACAAGTTCCGATGACTCTGCCGATACTTCTGAATCCGAAGATACCGCTGTTTGCTGCCCGCATCCCACCAATGCGAGCAGCAAAATCATTATCATTGCTAATATATATTTGCGCATGATGATTCCTCCAGCTAATAATTAAGGTTAAACAGCATTTTGTAAAATTCCGATAGGCTATGGATTTCGCGGTGTTACACTAACGGCATTTGCGGCTTTTTCCCATTTGCACGCCGCGCCCCAAATAAGATCATTGTCATCATCATCATTATAATACCACATGCCAAGATTAAGAC
>JAEXAZ010000094.1 GCA_023394255.1 Bacillota bacterium
TTCCAGATTGTAGCCATCCTGCAGCATCAGTTCGCGCAGCAGCTTTGTTCCGACCTTTCCGAGGTCTCCGGTGATGATCAGGTCAAAATTTTCAGCATTGGTCTGCGTGTCGGCAAAAAACCGCTTCAGCGTCATTGCGGCAGCCGGAGCCATTGCGGCGCCCATGTTGTTGGCATCTTTGATCCCGAGGTCCTCAATGGTCCCCACAGTCGCCGCACGGATAAACGGGGGGGTATCTCCCTTTTCCAATACGACCGCGCCGGCAGCCGTGGCTGTCCATTGGGCGGTCGGGGTGCGCTGGCCGCCATATTCAAGCGGATAGCGGAACTGCCGTTCAGCAGAACAGAAATGGGACGATGTGCAGGCGATTGCTTTGTTAATCGCCCCGGACTCCAAAAAGGTCGAAGCCACTGTCAGGCTTTCCGCCATGGTGGAGCATGCGCCGTAAAGCCCGATAAGCGGTATCCCCAGATCGCGAAGCCCGTAGCTGCTTCCCACGCACTGGTTGAGCAGGTCGCCCGCAAAGATGCATTCTATCTCCGCATTGGAAAAATTTGCTTTCTCAAGCGCTTTGTTGACGGCGTCCTTCTGCATCCTGCTTTCCGCCTTTTCCCAGCTCGATTCTCCGAAGTAGCTGTCGTCGCTCGTCATATCAAACATATCCCCAAGTGGCCCCTCCGCTTCTTTCTTGCCGCCGATCGCTGAAGACGCGCAGACACTGGGGGGATCGTCAAACAAAATCGTATAGTTTCCTTTTCGCTGTGCCATATAACGCCTCCTCAGTAAAGTTTGAACAGGTAGATAATCAAGCCGTAAATCACGCTGGCGCTGATTCCATAAACGATTACCGGGCCGGCAATGATAAACATCTTGGCGCCGAGGCCCAGCACATAGCCCTCGCTCTTAAATTCCAGGGCGGGGGCCGCCATGGAATTAGCAAAGCCGGTGATTGGCACCAGCGTCCCCGCGCCCGCCACTTTCGCAATATTATCGTAAACATTCAGGCCTGTCAGCAAGACCGACAGGAAAACCAGCGATACCGATACGGCCGCCGCCGCGGTATCCTGATCCATTCCGTTATTCTGGTACAGGATTGATAATGCCTGCCCCAGCGCGCAGATCAGACCGCCGATCAAAAATGCCATCGTAATGTTTTTCCCCGACGGCGAATTCGGCGATGCTTTTTTTGACAGCCGATCGTATTCTTCCGGAGTCATTTTCATCTATCATTCCACCTTATTACAAAATCTGCTTCTGTATCTTCTGCAAAAAAATTAGTTTTATTCTTCGGTTGCTATTTCGACAAATTATTGATATAATAATTAGCGGATTTCAATAAGCGGTGAAAGCCTGATGTTCAGGTCGTTTTCGGGCAGCTGTATAAGAAGCTTTGATTCCCGCCATCTGTCGATGCGCGGGAACGGTTTTGTTTCTGGCAGCTGTCGTAAATTTGTTGGGAGGTTTTTGTTGTGCCTGCAAAAGTAGTAGTCGGTGTTCAATGGGGTGACGAGGGCAAAGGCAAAATCATTGATATCCTCGCTTCCCGTGCTCAGGTGGTTGTGCGCTCGCAGGGCGGTAACAACGCCGGGCATACGGTGGAAAGTAACGGAGAGATTTATAAGCTCCAGCTGATCCCCTCAGGCGTTCTTTATCCGAATACCCTTTGCCTGCTGGGCAGCGGCGTGGTGATTGATCCCGTTCATATTCTCAAGGAGATCGACGGGCTGGAATCACGCGGCATTTCCTGCGGTCATCTTCGCATCGACCCGCGCGCGCATCTGATTATGCCGTGGCATCTGGCGCTGGACGGGCTCAGCGAAAAAATGCGCGGGGACTCAAAAATCGGCACGACAAAAAAAGGCATCGGACCCTGCTATATGGATAAGGCGGAACGCTCCGGCCTTCGCATTTATGATCTGGTGCATCCCGAAATTTTTGCGCAGAAGGCAAGAATTACCGGGGAAATCAAAAACCGCCTGCTGACGGATTTTTATAAGGAGCAGCCGCTTGACCTGGACGCGATCATTGAGCAGTATATTGCCTGCGGGGAGCGGCTGAAGAACTATGTGGCGGATGTTTCCGTGCTTGCCTACAATGCTATCCGCGAGGGCAAGGAAGTGCTGTTTGAGGGCGCGCAGGGCACGTTATTGGACATTGATGTCGGCACCTATCCGTATGTTACCAGCTCCCATCCGATTTCCGGCGGCGTTTGCGTCGGCAGCGGGATCGGCCCCACGCTGATCGACGAAGTGATTGGCGCCGCAAAGGCCTATACCACCCGCGTCGGAGAAGGGCCATTCCCCACTGAGCTGTTCGACGAAATGGGGGACAAAATCCGCAATCTCGGGCATGAGTTCGGTACGGTCACCGGCCGCCCCAGACGCTGCGGCTGGTTCGACTCGGTCATTATGCGCCATTCCGTGCGTGTCAACGGGCTGACCGCCATCGCCCTGAATAAAGTGGATACCCTGAGCAACCTTGGAACCCTCAAGGTATGCGTGGCTTACGAGAAGGCGGACGGCACCGTCATCCGCGATTTCCCGCCGACAATCGATGAACTTGCCGAGTGCAGACCGGTCTATGAGGAAATCGGGGGGTTTGAGGGGGATCTGTCCAAATGCAAATCCTATGACGAACTTCCCGCCGCCTGCAAGCGTTATGTGGAAAAGCTGGAGCAGATCTGCGAATGCCCGATCAGAATGGTCGGCGTAGGGCCTGCGAGGGATCAGAACCTGGAGCGGTAATTCCCAACTATAAAAAGCCCTTTGCGGCTTGCGGCGCAGCCGGTACCCAAAGGGTACCGGCTGTTTTTTATCAACAAACTTTCTACAGAAGGGGCTGCAGTGATGAAATACGACTGGCTTGATGAATACTGCCTATCCAAAAGAGGAGTCCGGAAAGATTTTAAAGCGGAATGGAATGCGACCAGGTATATGCTGAACGGCAAAATGTTCGCCATGCAGGGCGGGGACAAGGAGGGAAACCCGATCATCACCGTCAAACTGGACCCCATGTTCGGACAGCTGCTGAGGAACCGGTACCGTGACATTGTGCCCGGTTATTATATGAACAAGGAACATTGGAATTCCCTTTATCTGGAAGGAGACG
>JAEXAZ010000117.1 GCA_023394255.1 Bacillota bacterium
GTCACTGTACCGTCTGCTGAAAGAGCAGGGAGTGGAGGCACGGCCGGATGGGGAAGTAGCGGGCTGTGTTGCGGTTTTTGGCCGCGCGGCGGTGGAAAAGCTGGATGCCTTCCAACAGGGCCTGTTCCATGTGCAGGACAAGGCGTCCCAGATCTGTGCGGCTTCCCTTGGGGCATTGCCCGGAGAGCGGGTGCTGGACGTGTGTGCGGCGCCGGGCGGGAAAACCTTCACCGTCGCGCAGCTGATGGAAGATCGGGGCGAAGTCGCCGCACGCGACCTGCACGCCAAACGTGCCGCTTTGGTGCGGCGCGGCGCCGTGCGGCTGGGGCTTTCCTCCGTGACGGCTTCGGTATGGGACGCGTCGGTATTCGACGAATCGGCCGGCGCCTTTGACCGGGTGCTGTGCGACGTGCCCTGTTCCGGTTTTGGGATCATCCGCCGCAAGCCGGAAATCAAATACAAGCCGCGGGAATCCATCCAAAATCTGCCGGAAATACAGTATAAAATCCTGCAAACTTCCTCACACTATTTAGCAGGGGGCGGCACGCTGGTTTATTCGACCTGCACGCTGCTGCCCGCGGAAAATGAGCGGGTGGTTGCCCGGTTTCTGGCGGAACAGGACGGGTTTTCCCTTGTTTCGCAGCAAACCTATACCGGAGAAACGATTGATACCGACGGCTTTTTTGTATCCGTCCTGCAAAAACGGTGAGATGAATGGAAAAAATCGACATCAAATCCTGCACCCTTACGGAATTAAGAACGGTAACCGCAGAAATGGGGCTGCCGAAATTTCGCGCGGGGCAAATTTACAGCTGGCTGCATGGCAAACGGGTATCCACATTTGCCGAAATGTCCGATCTTTCCGCACCGCTGCGCAGTCAGCTTGACGAAAAATTTTACATAAATGCCATCCGCATCAAAAAAAAGCTTGTTTCCGCTATTGATGGTACGGTAAAATACCTTTATGAACTGCGCGACGGCAACTGCGTGGAGGCGGTCCTCATGCATTACCATCATGGGACCTCCCTGTGCATCTCCTCGCAGGTGGGCTGCCGGATGGGCTGCAAATTCTGCGCGTCCACGCTTGCGGGCTGCGTGCGGAACCTCACCGCGTCCGAAATGCTGGATGAGGTGTATACCGCCCAGGCGGACAGCGGTGAACGTGTAGACGGCGTTGTGATGATGGGCATCGGGGAACCGCTCGATAATTTTGAGCAGGTAATGAAGTTTCTGGAGATTCTTTCAAGCCCGGAGGGGCTCAACCTTTCGCTCCGCCATGTTTCGCTTTCCACCTGCGGGCTGGTGGATCGGATCCGGGAACTCGCCCGGCGGAAGCTTCAGCTGACCCTTTCGGTTTCCCTGCACGCCCCCAATGATGAAATCCGCAGCCAGTCGATGCCCGTCAACCGCAAATACAATGTGGAACAGCTTCTGGAAGCATGCCGCGACTACTTTGCGATAACCGGGCGGCGCATTTCGTTTGAATACGCGCTGATCGCGGGGGTGAATGATTCGCCCGAAAACGCCGCGGAGCTGGCGTCCCGCCTGAAAGGGATGGGCGCGCATGTAAACCTGATTCCGGTCAATCCGGTGGAGGAAACAGGCTACCGGCGGGGGGACCGCGCCGCGATCGAGCGGTTCCGCGACAGGCTGGAGCGGCTCGGCGTCAACGCGACGATCCGGAGGGAACTGGGGAGCGATATCAGCGCCGCGTGCGGGCAGCTCCGCAGACAGGATGCGGCGGGGCAGGAAAACGAAACTGTGGGTTGACGCGGCCCGCCGTAAATCAGCCGCCGGAAAACGGGTTGGGCAGAATTTGCCGAAACAGTACCCACATTGCAAGATCGTGCCGTGTGGCAAGAAGGAGTGCTAACGATTGATGAAGATCTATGGGGGGACCGATAAGGGGTGTGTGCGAGCCACCAATCAGGATGCCTATGTTTTCGAAGTGATCGATGATACCACCGCATATGCGGTCCTGTGCGACGGTATGGGCGGCGAGAACGGCGGGCATATCGCGAGCGGGAGAGCGGTGGAAATCATCGGGCAGGCGCTTTCCAGAGGGCTTTCCAGCCATCCGTCACCGGCGTCGGTCAAATCGATGGTCGTTTCCGCGGTTTCTGCCGCCAACGCGGTGATTTTTGAGATGGCAGGCGCGGATAAATCCCTGAAGGGGATGGGCACTACGGTGGTGCTTGCCGTGATCTGCGGCGATCTTCTGTGTGTGGCGCACGCCGGGGACAGCCGCGCCTATTTTATCCCGGAGCATGAAGGCTCTTCCCGGAAGCTCACGAGGGACCACAGCGTGGTGCAGCTGCTTGTGGACAGCGGCGAGATTACCGACGAGCAGGCGCGCGTGCATCCCAAGCGCAACTATATTACCCGCGCACTCGGAGTGGAACGGGAAGTGGAACTGGAATATATGGAGTATCCATTTTCCTCCGGCCGGGTGCTGCTTTGTTCGGATGGGCTTTATAACTATGCTCCTCCCGAGGAGCACCTTGATCTGATTACCACATGCGCAGGTGAGCAGGATGTATTTCTGCTGATCGATGAAGCGAATAAAGCGGGCGGAACGGACAATATTACCGCTGTTATCATCGCGAAATAACGCGGGAGGAAACATACGAATGGATAAATATTTAGGCAAAAAGCTTGATGGCAGATATGAGATCATGGAAATCATTGGTATCGGCGGCATGGCGAATGTCTATAAGGCCTATGACGTGCTGGAGGACCGGATTGTGGCGGTAAAGATCCTGCGCGAGGAATATATGGACAATGAAGACATGCGGCGCCGGTTCAAAAATGAAAGCAAGGCCATGGCGGTGCTGAACCATCCCAATGTTATGCGCGTGTACGATGTCAGTTTTTCCGACCGGATGC
>JAEXAZ010000194.1 GCA_023394255.1 Bacillota bacterium
CAATAACACCATTATTGTCTTGGTCGTGATTGTGATTTCCGGAATATTTGTCGGCGGTTTCGACATTCTCGTTTCTTACTTGGTCAAACTGCTCCTCAGCCTGCTGTAAGAATGGGCTTTGGGAAGAACGAATCTTTTGAGTGGGAGGAACGCGAATGGCTGACGCAATGAGATGGTATGTGGTGCACACCTATTCCGGATATGAGAATAAGGTTGCCTCCGACATTGAAAAAGCGGTAGAAAACCGCAAGCTCCACGATTTGTTTGCTGAGGTGAAAGTCCCCACTCAAACGGTTACGGAGATTAAGGACAACAAAAAACGCGAGGTTGAACGCAAGATTTTCCCGGGCTATGTGCTTGTGAAGATGATTATGACCGACGACAGCTGGTATGTTGTCCGCAACATCCGCGGCGTCACGGGCTTTGTAGGCCCGGGCTCCAAGCCGGTTCCCCTGACGGAAGAGGAAGTGGAACGGCTGGGGGTCGAGGTTAAGAATATTGAGGTCAATTTCGCGGCGGGCGATTCGGTCAAGGTGGCGGACGGCTACCTCGAGGGCTTCATCGGCGTGGTCGACGAGATCGACCTGCAGAACGGAGTCGTCAGGGTCACCGTTTCCATGATGGGTAAGGACGTGCCTGTCGAGCTTGAACTGGATCAGATCGAACCGCTGGAGTAATCCGCGGTCGGATGCCGCCTTGGTGCAGCCTGTGTTTCGGCACGGGCTCTTTAGAGGATGCCGGTGTAAATCCGGCGATATGGGCCGGTGTGAACCGGCTTGTGGGAGGAACAAAATTAATTTGTTCCGAAATGAACCACTAATTTTGGAGGTGCTTTAAAATGGCTCAAAAGGTAGTCGGCTTTATTAAGCTGCAGATTCCGGCAGGCAAAGCAACGCCTGCACCGCCGGTTGGTCCCGCTTTAGGTCAGCACGGCGTAAACATCATGGCTTTTACAAAGGATTTTAACGAGCGCACAAAAAATGAAGTTGGCATGATCATCCCGGTTGTCATCACCGTGTATGCCGACCGTTCCTTCAGCTTTATTACCAAAACGCCGCCCGCGGCTGTTTTGATCAAAAAAGCGATTAACCTGCAGAGCGGTTCCGGCGTGCCCAACAAGACTAAGGTTGGCAAGATTACCAGGGAACAGCTGCAGAAAATTGCGGAGCTGAAAATGCCCGACCTCAACGCTGCGAATGTTGAGACAGCAATCAGCATGATCGCAGGCACCTGCCGCAGCATGGGCGTTGAAGTAGCAGACTAGGCTCCCGGGTGGGAGGAAAAATCCGCTAATGACCACTCTAAGGAGGAAAAGAATAGATGAAACATGGTAAGAAATATTCTGACAGCGCGAAGCTGATCGAGCGTCAGAAGCTGTATGATACGCCGGAGGCATTGGATCTTTGCACCAAGACCGGCAAAGCTAAATTTGATGAGACAATAGAAGTTCATGTCCGCTTGGGCGTTGACTCCCGTCACGCGGATCAGCAGGTCCGCGGCGCCGTGGTTCTTCCGAACGGAACCGGTAAAAAAGTCCGCGTGGCTGTTTTCGCCAAGGGCGACAAGGTGCAGGATGCCTTGAACGCAGGGGCCGATGTTGTTGGCGCTGAAGACCTGATGGAGCGTATCCAGAAGGAAGGCTTCATGGATTTCGACGTCGTAATCGCTTCGCCTGATATGATGGGCGTTGTGGGCCGTCTGGGTAAGATCCTCGGACCCCGCGGCCTGATGCCGAACCCGAAGGCCGGTACCGTTACTCCGGATGTGGGCAGGGCTGTTATCGATGCGAAAGCCGGTAAGATTGAATACCGTCTTGACAAGACCAATATCATCCACTGCCCGATCGGCAAGGTTTCCTTTGGAACGGAAAAGCTCCAGCAGAACTTTGACACCCTGCTGTCCGCTATCGTAAAAGCGAAACCGGCCGCCGCGAAAGGCCAGTATGTGAAGTCCTGTGTGGTTGCGACCACCATGGGCCCCGGCATCAAGATCAATCCCGGACGTTTCCAGTAAGCTGATTGCAGGGCGCGGGCCGGCGGCCCCGCCCTGCTTCTCAATGCCTATTGACAAGTGATTATTGATATGCTAAACTATATAAGCTGTCCTGAGACAGCAGGTGTCATAAGACATAAAGGTTTTTTAACCTGCCTGCCGAGGAGAAGCGATTCAAATATGCGTATTGCGCTGTTTTGTAATGCTTTTTCCGCGGTGGTGCGGAAAAGGCTTTTTTTGTATATTTTTGACTTGACTTGGAGGTGAATCATATGCCAAGCGAAAAGATTTTATCACAGAAAAAAGAAACGGTTGCAGAGCTGACTTCCAAACTGAAGAATGCGGTTGCAGGCGTTGTGGTGGACTACAAGGGAATTACCGTCGCTGACGACACGAAGCTCCGTAAAGAGCTCAGGGAAGCCGGCGTCGATTACGCGGTTGTAAAAAACACAATGCTCCGTTTCGCTGCGAAGGAAGTCGGATATGAGGCGCTCAATGATGTCCTTGAGGGTACCACTGCGCTGGCTATCAGTGAAGATGACCAGGTGGCCGCCGCCAAAATTCTGACCAAATACGCAGAAGGCAGCAAAGGCAAGTTCGTTGTCAAAGCCGGATTTGTCGATGGCGGCGTGATCGACGCGGCCAAGGTTGCCGAACTGGGCAAGCTCCCCAACAGGGAAGGACTGCTCTCCATGCTGTGCAGCGCGTTGCAGGGCAATATCAGAGGCCTTGCCGTTGCGCTCAATGCGATTGCCGAAAAGAACGGCGAAGGCGCCCCCGCCGCCGAATAAATTTCGTGCGGTAACAAATTTGAAAACAAGATTATAGGAGGTAAACTATCATGGCTTCTGAGAAAATTTTGAAGTTTGTAGAAGATATCAAAACCCTCACTGTCCTCGAGCTCAATGAGCTTGTCAAGGCAATTGAGGAAGAATTCGGCGTTTCCGCCGCTGCTCCGGTAATGGTTGCCGGCGGTGCTGCCGCTGCCGCTCCCGCTGCTGAGGAGAAAACCGAATTTGACGTAATCCTGGCAAGTGCGGGCGGCTCCAAGATGGGCGTCATTAAGCTCGTCAAAGAGATCACCGGCCTGGGCCTGAAAGAGGCGAAGGACCTGGTTGACAATGCTCCCAAGCCGGTTAAGGAAGGCATTTCCAAGGCTGACGCTGATGAGATCAAGAAGAAGCTGGAAGAAGCCGGCGCTACTGTCGAAGTCAAATAATGACTGCTCAAAAAAGACCGTCCAAACGGACGGTCTTTTTTCTATGCAATCAACAGGTCTTTATTTTGATTCTTTGTCTTGCTGCGAAAGTTCTGCCGTTTGTTGACCCGCGGCATTTCCGGGCTTTTTGGCGCGGCGCACGGAAATACCGGCCATGACCTTATAAAGGATGAGCAGGAGCACCCCAAGGATGATCCCCCAGAACAGAAGCGCCGGAACAACTTCGACAATAAACAGCACAACCCCCTGCACGGAGTCGGTCACGTGGGAAATAGATCTGGAAAAGGTTGCGGAGAGCCGGTCGGCGAAGCTTTTGGGCGTGCTGACAGGCTGGTTATATTCGCCGACCTCCTGTAAGTACAGATTCAGGTAAGAGTAAGTAACCTGGCTGTCCATCCGCTTTAAAGATGCCGTCAGCGACTCGATTTGATACCGCACGTCGGACAGCGCCTTTTCCAGCGTTACGACATCCTCCAGCTTCTCCGCTTTTTCGAGGATATCCAGAAGCCGCTCCTCCTGCACCTTTAATACATCCAAATGGGCCTGCGAGTCATAGTAAGTGTCGGTAATATCGTCGGTGGAATCGTTGCGGGAAACAATGTTGCAGAGCTCTCCGACCGAAGAAGTTACCTCATCCAGTTTATCGGCGGGAATCCTTGCGCGTATTTCCGCGCTGCGGGAGTAATAGGTATCCCGGTTGTTCAGGCTCCGCCCGTTGGTGCTTTGCCCTTCCACATAGCCGCCGGCGGATTCCACAAGCTGGACCAGCTTTGAAAGCGCGGTGTCGAATTCTTTTGTTTCGAGAGAGAGCTCGCTGCGCTTAACGATTTTACGCTCGGAAGGAACAGCGGGTGCAACCGGCGCCGATTCGGCTGTGCTCTGCAGTTTCATAGCCCCGTTCTCTTGAGCCGCAGCGCCGTCCGCATCCATTGCCTCGTCGGCAAGGGTTCCGTAATCCATCTGGGAGGAAGCGGCAAATTCCGCGGGGGCTTTTACGGACCGGGCAGCTGCAGTGCTGGACTTTGCAGCGCCGCAGCCGGCCAGGACGATGGAAAGGGCGGCGGCAATTGCCAATACAGTTTGAATATTCGATTTATGATGCATGTAAGGTCCTCCTTTTTTCCTGTCTTTCTTCTTCTAGGTGCAAAATCAGGCAACAATTACTGCATCCTATAAAATAAATCCAGAAGCGCCTTATAAAAAAACGCTTCTGGATTTTTGTGTAATTATAAAACGCGGCGAAACTTATCGTCTCATGCGCGGGCGCTTTCTGCGCATCCGATAACGGCGGCGGTTGCGGTTGCGGATAATCATCAGAATCATATAAAGAATCAGGATCACAATTACAAAGGTGAGCACAAATTTAAACAGGAATGTGCTGAGGAAAGATTTCACGACATCCGCGTAATAAAGTGCGGAACTGCGTTCTACCGACTGGGCGGCCAGCAGGTTTACACGGCCGACTTCCTCGCCATTGAGCATAAGCTTGACATACCCGACTTCGTCCCCTTTTGTCACAGGCGCGTCAATGTTCTCCGGAATTTCCACGAGTTTTTGCAGGCTGTCCTCCGTCACCTCGTTTGCCACCAGGGAAGCAAATTTGCCGCCTGCCAAAAGCTTGATGTGGTCGACGTCCCATGAGAGGCGGACAGGGACTTCAGCCACCTCATCACCTACATCCATCAGCGTTTTTACCGTGAAATTTTCAAAAGCCCAGTCATATAGATTGCGTGTATCAATAAAGGCAAGGTTATTTTCAAATCTCAGGCCGTCCTCCCGCTCCTGCGGTGCGCCGATGCATACTGTCAGATAAGTATACCCGTTGCGGGTGCAGGTGGAAATAAAATTGCGGATCCCGCCGCCCCCGACATCCGAGTCGGGAAGCGTCCCGGTTTTAACGCCCTTAATGCCTTCGTAATAATATTCGTTGCCGACCTGCTGCATATAGTTGATCGACGACCAGGTAACTCCGTCCGGATGTTTTTCCGTGGGCGGGCAGTCATAATACAGCGCCGAAACAAGTTCTGTAAAGATGGGATTTTTCATGGCATATTCGGTAATCAGGGCCAGGTCATAGGCGGTGGAATAGTTGTCTTCGTCATGCAGGCCTGTTGTATTGCTGAAATGGGTATTTTTCGCGCCGATTTCCTTTGCTTTCTGGTTCATCTTTTCGACGAAAACGGCAATATCGCCTTTCCCTACGTAGGCCCCAACCATCATGGCCGCCTCGTTGGCGGACTGGAGCATCATCGCGTAGAGAAGCTGATGGATGGTAAAGGTTTCGCCCATCCGGATATCGCCGAGCGAGACGCCGCCCAGATTATAGAGATACGTCTGAATATCCGCGCTCAGGGAGGTGGTCTCTTTATCAATGTCCCCCACTTCCTCCAAAACGACGATGCAGGTCATAATTTTGGTCAGGGAGGCGGGCCAGATACGTTCCTGCGCATTTTTTTCAAATAAAACGGTACCCGAATCCAGATTCACCATATAAGCGGCGTGGGAATAAACATTGTCCTGGGTGGGCACCTTGGAAGAAGAGGCGGGCTGCTCCGTGTCCGGGGAAGAAGATTCCCCGGATGAAGAGGAGGACGAGGAGGAAGAACTTTCCGAAGAAGACGCAGACGATGAAGAAGGCCCGGAGGAAGAACTGTCAGGCGCTGCCAGCAGGGGGCAGGAAAGCGATGTCAAAAGTATCACAAGCGTCATGAAAAACGCGGTTTTTCTCATAGCATAATCCATTTCTCCGCTGCCGTTGCGGTAAATCCCATATGCCGCGGCGGAATTTAGCAATGGGATAAAACAGAAAACAGCGTGCAATTTTACCGTTCCGGCGAGGAATTCTAATTGCAGTGCCAGGAAATATGTGATAAAATAAAATCCGTACATTTAGTAGATTAGCCACATTTATTCTAAGTATACCAAAAAAAGGCGAAAAAGAAAAGATCAAAATTTGGCATTTTATAGAGCAGGAGGGAAATCTATGTTGGATTATGCCGACAAACAGTTTGGATTCGACACCCTGATGGTGCATGCCGGTACGCAGCCCGATCCGGAAACCCATTCGGTCACCTTTCCTATTTATCAAACTACTGCATATACATTTAATGATACGCAGCATGCCAAGGAGCTTTTTGAGCTGAAGGTGCCGGGAAACATCTATACCAGGCTGAGCAACCCTACGGTGGACGCGCTGGAGCGCCGTGTGGCGGCGCTGGACGGGGGCGTGGGCGCGCTGGCCATGTCGTCGGGCCATGCGGTGATGTTCAATGCTTTCCTGAATCTCGCGGGCGCGGGGGATGAGATCGTTTCCTCGATCTGCATCTATGGCGGCGCCATCAACATGATGGGCGTGACGCTGGGGCGCATTGGCATTAAGACCATTTTTGTGGACCCGGACGACCTGCATGCATGGGAAAATGCCG
>JAEXAZ010000261.1 GCA_023394255.1 Bacillota bacterium
ACAGCCACCTTTTCATCAATTCCATTGCAAATCAGGTGTTGAATGAAATGGACTTTGCGGATATCGAGCACCGGTATGGCGAATTGCTTGACCGGGTCGTCATTGAACTGACAGAGGAGGAAAAGCAGGGTGAAAACTGTACTCGCATCAAGCAGAAGGTTGCCGCGCGATGGGGGGCGCAGGTGGCGCTGGACGACTTCGGAACCGGATATAACAGCGATGTGGCGCTTTTGTCGGTCCGGCCGGATTTTGTGAAGATCGATATTTCCATCGTGCGCAATATTGACACAGACATAAACCGTCAGAAAATTCTGCAGAACCTGGTCTCGTATTCGCACAGCAGGGGCATCCGGGTCATTGCCGAGGGGGTCGAGACGATCGATGAACTCCGAACGGTCATCCAAAACAACGTCGACTATGTCCAGGGCTATTATACAGCCCGTCCGGCCCCGATCTGCCAGCAGATCCCTCCCGCGGTACAGGAGGAAATCCGCCAGATTGCTGCCCACCGGGAAACGGCAGACATAACCAATTAAAAGCAGAAGCCCGCATCATGCGGGCTTCTGCTTTTCTGCTTTCAGACGAATACGAAGGGCGAAAAGATGACGATCAGTAAAAAGAAGATTCCCAATCCGATCAGAAACGGAGTAAGGCATCCGGTGCCGCAGCCGGACGGACGTCTGGAACAGTTTTGCGGTCTGCAGTTGCAGGTGTTTTTATCGGGACAGCCGGGATTATTCATGTTGCATCACCTCTCAATGCTTATGCGCAAAAGAAAGCCAATAGACTGGCGGATGGCAGAACCGAATCTGCCGCCGGAATCCGGCCGATACGCCGGCCCCCGGCGGCTTCAGGCAAAGGTCAGATATTTTGCGCGGTGATCACAATAGAGCTGTTGGTCAGGCTGAACAGGATCGTATTGTTGGTGTTCAGCAGGTTGTCTGCTGTACTTCCTCTTGCGGTTACGCACATTTTTGTGCAAATATATTGCCCGTTGCTGTTCTGGTAAGCCAAAATTCCGTCGAGGAACGGGTCGGTGTCACTGCCGTAGGCGATGGTCTTGCTTTTATTCGCAATCAGTGTAAACCCGATGCGTCTTCTGATGCATCCCGGATTGCTTCCGGCTCTTACGAACAAGTAGACCTGCAGGGCAGAGCCGGTGTTGTTTGTAAATGTTTTAATTCCCATTCTATCATCACATCCATATCGGTTAATCTATGGACATTATATCCATACTGCATTATATGGCTGTGGTTGTGCTTCGGTGTATCGAAGCGGTTTTGCAGGGGCAAAACAATGAAGCACCCGCCATGGGAGATGATGGCGGGTGCTTCATGGGGAAGCGCTATTTGTATTTACAAGTATAGGAGAAACAAATATCGCAGTCAATACATTCCGGAAAGGTTTGTAAGATTGCATCAATTGCGTCGTATTGATTCGTTCTTCTTGCAATAGAATGGATCAATTCATCTAAAATTACGCTCAATTTTAGATGAATATGTCATAAACAGATCGGGAGGACCGTTTACAGAACGAAGAGATTACAGATTTGTATTCTCTTCGGCAATGCGAAGCATCCTGTACCCGATGCCGATATGTGTTTGGATATATTTTGGCTGAGAAGGAACCGGTTCGATTTTTTTGCGCAGAGTGGCCATAAAGACGCGCAGGGATGGGGTATCGGCAGGCATTGGATTGCCCCAGACCTCTTTCAGGATGAAATTATGGGTGAGCACCTTGCCGGCATTTTTTGCAAGCACACATAACAGCTTGTACTCCATGGGGGTCAGATGGATTTCCCGGTTTTCCACAAATACGCAGCCGGCCGCATAGTCAATTTTCAGGCCGCCGTTGATAAAAACGCTGGAGGACGTCCCCTGTTTTTCCCTGTCATAGCTGATGCGCCGCAGGGTCACGCGCAGCCTCGCCAGAAGCTCATTGACGCTGAACGGCTTTGTCAGATAATCATCCGCGCCCGCGTCCAGCGCTCCAATCTTATCCTGATCATCGCTGCGCGCGCTCACTACAATAATCGGGACATTGGACCATGTACGTACCTTTCGGATGATGTCCACACCGTCCATGTCAGGCAGCCCCAAGTCCAGAATGATGATGTCCGGCTGCTGAGACGCGGCCTCCAGAATGGAAATCGCTCCCGTTTCAGCTGTAAAATACTGATAGCCCTGCGTCTCGAGGGTGGTCGCGATCAGGTTCCGGACAGCCTTGTCATCCTCAACGATTAATATTCTTGGCTTATTCATGATAAGGCACCTCCTCTGCCGGCAATGTAAAGCAAAAAATGGTCCCGTGCGGTTGGTTGTCCTGCACGGAAATCGTTCCGCCATGCGCGTTGATGATCGATTTGCACAGGAACAGCCCCAGCCCGAGCCCCCGCCGGCGGTCGCTGCGCTGGTTGTCGGCGGTAAAAAACATCTCGAACAGGTGTTTTTTCTGGTCGTCAGGAATCCCGTCCCCGTCGTCCGCAATTTCCACAAGCACCATCCGGTGCTCTTTTTTTGCGCTGATGCGGATTGTGGAACCTGACTCCGTATACTTGATGGCGTTGTCAACGATGTTAATAACTACTTGTATAATCAGACGGGAATCCATTCTGGCCATCAGCAGGTCGTCCTCGAGCTGCACCTGAATCGGGTGTTCCGAACTTCTGCGGTTAATATGGGCCAGCGCTTCCTGAATCACCTCATCGAGCAGCTCCGGTTCCATGTGGAGGCTCATTGTCCCGTTTTCAATGCGTGTTACCGACAGCAGGTTTTCCACAAGGTTGATCAGCCAGATGGAATCGTCGTAAATGCCGGTATAAAGCTGCTGCTTTTTGGCCTCGCTCAGGATGGCGTTGCTGCTCATCAGAATCCCGGCGCTGCCGGAAATACTGGTGAGCGGGGTGCGCAGGTCATGGGAAATGGCCCGCAGCAGATTTGCGCGCAGCTGCTCCCGCTGGGCCTGGATGGCGATCCGGTTTTTTGTGTCGCTCATCTGCTCTTTCTCCAGCGCAAGCGCGCATTCGCTCAGCATGGCAATCAGCAGGTTCTTTTCAAAGGCGTCCAGAATGGGCGCGCCTTCCATCACGATGCCTGTGACCGCGAACACATTGTTTTGGCTCCTGACGGCGAGATACAGGCATTTCGCGTCGGAATGGGTATTTGTGGTGGCGCCCGCATGCTTGCCGTTGCTCAAAACCCACTGTGCGACTTTCCGCTCGGATTCGCTGGTATAACGGCTCCAGACAATCGCTTCTCCGTCTTTTTCAAACAAAACGGGCACTTTCAGGCGGCCGTCGGAAACCGGATAAAAAAACACGCTCCGGCTCAGCAGTTTAATCATCTGGCGGGCGGTCTGCCCGATGATTTCCTCGCTGCTTTTCGTCCGCTGCAGCATCTGGCTGGTTTCAAGCAGCACCTCGGTACGGTAGGCCTTTCTGGCGGCCTGAACGGCCTGATCCTTGACCCGGATGGTCAGTGAACTGGCGACAAAAGAGGCGATCAGCATAACGGTGAAGGTGATCAGATGGCCTGTGTTATAGGCTACTAAGGAAAATCGGGGTTCCGTAAACAGATAATTGAACACCACAACGCTCAGCAGGGACGCGATGCTGCCGTAAACCTGTCCGTTTGTCGCAATCGAGATGAGAAGGACGCCCAGGATATAGACAGTGGTAATGTTCGCCTCGCTGAATCCCAAATGGAAAAACCACAGACCGACCAGCGAGGTCAGGGAGAGGATCCCGGCAGTCTTGCATGCGTCTGCAAAAGACCAGCGGACCTTTTCAAAATGCCGGGCGGCAAATGGCGGCATGGATTCCGGAATAATATAGATATCCATATTCGGCATCATGCCGATCAGCCGTTCCACAAGCACCGGTTTAGCGGCAAGCCAACGTTTTTTCCCATTGGAACGTCCGATAACGATCTTCGTCACGCCGCTGATTTTCGCGTATTCCGCAATCTGTGTGGCGATATCCCTGCCATACACAGTGGCGACCCTGGCGCCGAGCTGCTCCGCGAGTTTCAGATTATCCATCGGGCGGACGTCGCTGCCCTCTTCTCCGGCATCATCCGACTGCTGAACGAAAAGGGCCGTGAAGGAGCCGTGAAACGCGTTGGCGATGCGGGCCGCCGCGCGGATGACTTTCGCGTTGGACGGGGAACCGGAAATGCAGGTCAGAATATGTTCCTCCAGATGGGAGTCCTCATGGAAGACCGACTGCTGCGACTTTTCAGCTTTCTTTCCCATCCGGTCGGCACAGCGGCGCAGCGCCAGCTCCCGCAGGGCGGACAGCTTTTCCAGCAACCGCTCGTCGGCGGGCTCACGCATACGGACGATCAGCTCTTCCGGCTCGATGTCAATCAGGTCGACCTGATCGGCGCTGTCAAAAATGCTGTCGGGAATCCGGTTGGCCTCCTCGCTTCCGGTGATGGATGTAACGGCATCGCTGAGGCTTTCGATATTCTGGACATCAAGCGTGGTATAAACGTCAATACCGGCCCTGAGCAGTTCTTCAATGTCCTGATAGCGCTTTCTGTTGCGGCAGCCCTGGGCGTTGGCATGCTCCATCTCATCCACCAGAATCAGCTGGGGGTGCCGCCTGATTGCGCGGTCCAGATGGAATTCGCCCGATTTATAGAGCGGCAGGGCTTCCAGCCCGTCTGAAAGGGAGATCGTCTGCGAAGCGGAAAGCGGGCTGAGATATCCGGCCACAACGTCGGCCCCGCGCGATTTTTCCGCATGGGCGGCTTCCAGCATGGCAAAAGACTTTCCCGTTCCGGCCGCGTAGCTGAAATAGATCCTCAGCCTTCCGGGCTTTTTTTCAGGTTCCTCCGCCCGCATTCCCAAAGCTCTTTTGGACATACCTGTTTTCTCCTCTCCGCGGCCATCCGGAACGTGGCCTTCCTGTCTGCAAAGCATGCAGTGGTATAATCGGCTATCAGGGCGGGAGCGAGCTTTACGGGCGCCCCGCCCATAAACTGATATGATAACCGTGCTGCGGTTATTATATCACATTCCGCAAAATTGGGCATGCGGTGACGACCGGTTTGCAGGATTAAAATTGTGTAAAGAAACCTGTATCAGGTCGGATCTTTACATGCCGTTAACACATTTGCTTCATATTCTAACGCCATATTAATCCCGCGTTTTATATAATTGATAGCAAGCTATAGGAAGGGCAGATGCGGTTCGATGGATACGGCGGTTTTGATTCTGGGCGTGCTGTATATAGGAGGAATCGGCTTTCGGGCGGTAAAGAAACTGGAAGCGTTTCTTCAGGAAGAAACTTTTATCGAGGAAACGGAGCGCAAAGAGCGTGAGGCCAGTAAACGCGCATAGAAAAAACAGACTGCCTTTATATAATATTAACGCCATCATTTTGATCTTAATATCTCCTTAATATGAAAGATGATATGCTGGTCTCCACGGTAAAATTTTGATTTTATGGATGTGCTTATCAATGCAATTCTTTTGGCGCAAAATCACTCCCACGAAATTTTTAACACTCGGTTATCTGGCGATCATTCTGGCGGGCACTTTGCTTTTGATGCTGCCTTTTTCCACGAGAAGCGGGCAGAGTACACCGTTTTTTGACGCACTCTTCACATCGGCATCCGCAACCTGTGTGACGGGGCTGGTCGTATATGATACATATACCTATTGGTCGGGATTCGGACAGGGGATTATCCTGTTCCTGATCCAGATCGGCGGCCTGGGATTTGTAACGCTGGCAATCACCGTTACCACTTTTACGAAACGGAAAATCGGCCTGAAACAGCGCTGCGTGATGCAGGAGTCGATTGCCGCGCCTCAGATGGGCGGAATCGTCCGGCTGACGCGGTTTGTCTTTTACGGAACGCTTTCCTGCGAGACAGCGGGCGCGCTGGTTTTGTCTTTTCGTTTATGCCCGCTGTTCGGCTTTACAAAGGGGCTCTATTTTTCCGTCTTCCACAGCGTTTCGGCGTTCTGCAACGCAGGGTTTGACCTGATGGGGGCGCTGGAACCTTCCTCGTCGCTGACCCGCTATTCGGGGGATCCTCTCATTAATTTGCCGGTAATGTTTTTGATTGTCATCGGAGGATTAGGCTTTTTTGTGTGGGAAGACCTGTGGCATCACCGGCATCATTGGAATCAATAC
>JAEXAZ010000299.1 GCA_023394255.1 Bacillota bacterium
CCCTTCCCGCTGCTTCATCATAATGGGGGTTACCAGGCGCATCATATTGAAAACGCTTTTCTGGTTCGCGGCAATGACATCGTCATACTGCTCTTCGCTCATACGGGCAATCAGCCCGTCGCGGGTAATTCCCGCGTTATTGACCAGCACGTCGATGCGGGTGAACTGTGTGACAACCTTTCGCACCATCTCGTCGCACTCGCCCAAGCTGGAGACATCCGCCGTGAAGCAGTCGGCATCTACGCCGTACTTCATGCATTCCGCGGCAACTTCGCGCGCCGCGGGAACGGAATTCTCATTGCGGCAGTTGATTGCCACGTCAAATCCGTCCTTTGCCAGTGCAATCGCGATTGCGCGGCCGATTCCCTGTTTTGCCCCGGTTACCAACGCCACCTTACGCAATCGTAACGCCCCTTTCCTGCAGAAGATTTCTGAGCAGCGCCTCGCTGTCCTTCATCAGTTTCTCAATAATAACCGCAGCAGGCGCGATCTGGCATACGAGCCCCGCGATCTGCCCCGCCATGAAGGTTCCGTTGTCCTCGTCCCCTTCAACAACCGCTTTGCGCAGGGAACCGACTGTGCGGGCCTCGTACGCCTCGCGGTCGAGCTCTTCCACATGCTCCAGTTTCAGCAGGCTGCGGGTGAGTTTATTCTTGAGGCTGCGGACGGGGGCGCCGCTTGCGCGCCCGGTTACCACCGTATCGGTGTCCTTCGCTTCCACGATCATCCGTTTGAAGTTGTCATGTGCCGGGCTTTCGTCCGCACAGACGAAGATGGTCCCGCACTGCACCCCGCAGGCTCCCAGCGCGATCGCCGCCGCAACGCCGCGCGCGTCGGCAATGCCGCCCGCCGCAATGACCGGAATGGAAACCGCGTCCGCCACCTGCGGAATCAGCGCCATTGTGGTCAGCTCGCCGATGTGCCCGCCCGATTCAGTCCCCTCGGCAACCACAGCGTCCGCGCCCGCGCGCTCCATGCGCTTCGCAAGCGCCGCCGACGGCACCACGGGAATCACCTTGATGCCCGCGGCCTTCCACATGTCCATATATTTCCCGGGGTTGCCCGCCCCGGTCGTAATCACTTTCACGCCCTGCTCCACACAGATGCGGGCAATATCGTCCGCATAAGGGCTCATCAGCATGATATTGACGCCGAACGGTTTCTTTGTCAGGGACTTCGCTTCGCGGATCCAGTTTTCCACCACTTCGCCGGGCGCGTTTGCCGCCCCGATCAGTCCGAGCCCCCCGGCCTCGGAAACCGCCGCCGCCAGTTTCGCATCCGCGACCCATGCCATGCCGCCCTGTATCACCGGATACTCGATGCCCAGCAGCTCGGTCAGCCTTGTTTTGATCATCCTTAAATCCTCCCAACCGGTTTTTGTCAGTATTGTTTACCATTCAAAGACTGCCGCGCCGTAAGTCAGTCCGGCGCCGAACCCGACCGCGCAGAGCAGATCCCCACGCTTCAGTTTTCCGCTTTCCGCCAATTCGTCCAGCGCGATGGGGATGCTGGCGGATGAGGTGTTGCCGGTATGCTCGATGGTGAGCCACGCTTTTTCCATCGGCAGTCCCATATTCTTCATCGCCGCCTGCACAATGCGGGCGTTTGCCTGATGCGGTATAATATAAGCAAGGTCTTCCTCTTTGACGCCCGCTTTAACGCAGGCATTGTGAACCGCCTCCGGCATAATTTTTGTAGCGAACTTATAAACTTCCCGCCCGTTCTGCCAAAGGTGCCCCAGTTTGATATCGGTCGAACTGATATCGTCCAGTTCATCCGGCTTAACGCGAAACGGCGAAGCGGGCGGCGGGTTTTTGCAGAAGATCAGGCCGTATCCGGAACCGTCCGACCCCAGGCACGAGGCATACCGTTTTTCTTCGGCGCGCACGACGCACGCCCCGGCGCCGTCACCAAAAAGGACGCAGGTGGTCCTGTCGGCAAAATCGGTCAGGCGGGAAAGCATTTCTGAGCTGACAATCAGCGCCGTACGGGCGCCGCCGCAGGCCAGCTGGCTGCGGACAAGATCGAGCGCGTAGACAAAAGCGCTGCAAGCCGCGTTTATGTCAAAGCAGTACGCGTTGGCCGCACCAATTGCGTGCTGCACCACGCACGCCATGGATGGCGTCTGATAATCCGCCGTTACGGTTGTGCCGACAATCAAGTCAATCTCTTCCGCTTTGACACCCGCTTTGTCCAGCGCCGCCTGCGCCGCCTGCGCCCCCATGCGCCAAGTGGTTTCCCCGTCGGCAAAATGCCGTTTGGAAATCCCCGTCCGGGAGGAAATCCATTCGTCCGATGTTTCAATAAAGGCTGTAAACTCCTCATTGGACACAACTCTGTCGGGCAGATACCGCCCGGTTCCCAGTATGCTGATTCCTGTCATGCGCTACTCCTGACCTGTATGGCATTTTTTGCTTGCAAGGCGAAATGTTTCTGTGATATACTAAAGCAAGTAAAAAATGTAACAATTGTTATATTTATGATTATAATACCGTTAAATCGTCTAGGTTGTCAACTATTAATTTATGAATAATTTTTGAAATGGGGATCACAAATGAAAAAAACAGCCTTTTTGTGCAGCGGCCAGGGCTCGCAGTATGCCGGAATGGGAAAAGATCTGTTTGAACAGTTCGCCTCTGCAAGGCGCGTTTATGAGTGCGGCGGCGATATTCTGGGCTACGACCTCGCAAAGATTTCCTTTGAAGGCTCCGACGCTGATCTGGCGCCTACCGGGGTTTCCCAGCCCGCTATTTTCGCTGTGTCGATGGCCGCTTATTTTGCGGCGCTGGAATTCTGCGAACCGGACGCTTTCGCCGGGCATTCTCTGGGCGAATATGCGGCGCTGACCGCGGCGGGAGCCTTTTCGCTGGAAAACGGGTTCCGTGTGATCAGCGCAAGAGCCGCCGCCATGCAGCGCGCGGCTGATGAAAACCCCGGGAGCATGTTCGCCATTCTGGGCAGCGACGAAGCCACCGTCGCGCAGGTCTGCGAAGAAACGGAAGGCTATGTCCTCCCGGTCAATTACAACAGCCTGAACCAGACTGTTATCGCGGGTGAATCGGAAGCCGCGCAGAGGGCCGCCGACACCCTGCTGGCAAAAGGCGCGAAAAAAGCGGTCAGGCTGGCAGTCTCCAGCGCATTCCATTCGAATATGATGGCTTCCGCCGCCGAGGAATTAAGGGAGCGTATGGAGCGTATCCCGATTTCCGCGCCGCAAAAGCCGTTTTATTCCAACGTCACCGGAAAGCTCCTGGAGCCTGGAACCGATCTGCGCGCTTATCTGGCGCGGCACCTCGTATCGCCGGTTCGCTTTCATGAAGAGGTTTCCGCCATGCTGGGCGGCGAGATCACCCGTTTTGTCGAACTTGGCCCCAACAAAGTGCTCGCCACACTGATCAGGCGCGGTTTTGAACAGGCGGAGGCTTACAATGTGGAAAACCTGAAAACGCTGGAAAAGGCCCGCGCCGCTTTCTCGCAGAATCAATGAATTCCTGCTCCGTCCGACAAAAGGCAGGGATCAAAAGGAGCCATGCATATGCAGCAGTATGAGTTAATCGGTTACCCGCTTGGGCACAGCCTTTCCCCCGAAATCCACCGCGCGCTCTTTGCCCTGGACGGCATCGAGGCAGACTACAGGCTGGACTCCTTCCCCCCCGGGGAACTGGATGCCCGTCTGCCCGACCTGAAAAAGCTCGCGGGATTCAATGTCACCATCCCGTACAAGCAGGCTGTCATCCCCGCGCTGGAAGAGTTGGCGGGCGGCGCGCTGCTGTACGGCTCGGTAAACACCGTCAGCCGCAGGGATGGGGTCCTCACTGGCTACAATACCGACTGCACCGGTTTTCTGCGTACCATGTCCGCACATGATTTTTCACTCAAGACCTCCGTCTGCGTTTTGGGCGCAGGCGGCGTCGGGCGGATGTTCGCCATTGAAAGCGCGCGTCAGGGCGCGCAGGTCACCGTGGCCGTCCGGAAAAGCGGCAGGGAAAAAGCGGACGGGCTGGCCCGTGAGATCAGTGAAAAGCTGGGCTGTGAAATTACAATCTGCGACATCGGCCGGCCGGGCGGCCCTTACGGGCTGGTAATCAACGCCACTCCTGTCGGCATGTCTCCCAACACAGGAGGTTCGCCTGTGGACGCAGCCATATTCAGCGGTACCGACGCTGTTTTCGACTGCATCTACAACCCGGCGGAAACCCGGCTGCTGAAAGAAGCCCGTCTGGCTGGCTGCCGGGTCGCCGGCGGAATGGACATGCTGGTCTGGCAAGCCGCGGCTGCACATGAGATCTGGAACGGCAGCCA
>JAEXAZ010000305.1 GCA_023394255.1 Bacillota bacterium
ATGTACCACCGGATTTATGCCGTAAGCGATGAGAGCGCGGGAAACGGCGTCCGTAATCAGATCAATATCATAAGAGAGCAGATCGCTCAAAAAGCTTCCGATCACGCCGAACGTGAGCCAGAACACCAGAAGCATCACCGCGAGGAATATGGGAATCGCCAGATATTTATGGGTCAGCAGGCCGTCGATACGGACGCTACGCGCGTGTTCCCTGCTTTCGCCGCATTTCACCACGCATTCCTCGCAGAGCTGGCCGATAAAAGTATACCGCATATCCGCGAGAGCCGCCTCGCGGTCGGTCCCCAGTTCGAGTTCCATTTCCTTTACGCTGTGCTCCACCATATCCTTTTCATTTTCCGAAAGGTTCAGCTGCCGGAGCATGGGGCTGTCCCCTTCCACCAGTTTGGTGGCGGCAAACCTGGAGGGCACATGGATCCGGTCGGCATGGTCCTCCACAAGGTGCGCGATCGCGTGAATCGCGCGATGCACGGCGCCGGAGCAGAAATCCATCCGCTTTGGCGCCTGCCGTTCCCTCGCCACAGTGACGGCCGTATCGATGAGCTCGTCGATCCCTTCGTTTTTCGCCGCCGATATGGGAATTACGGGCACCCCCAGCTCCTGCTGCATCTTCCTGATTTTAATGGTGCCGCCATTGCCCCGCACCTCATCCATCATATTCAGCGCAATGACCATCGGAATATTCAGTTCAATAATCTGCATGCTAAGATAAAGGTTGCGCTCAATATTTGTGGCATCCACAATATTGATCACGCCGTCCGGATGGTCGTTGAGCAGAAAGTCCCGTGTTACGATTTCCTCACTCGTGTAAGGAGACAGCGAGTAGATTCCCGGCAGGTCCACGACGGTCACGTCTTTGTGCCCGCGGATCACGCCGTCTTTTCGCTCAACGGTTACCCCGGGGAAATTCCCCACATGCTGATTGGACCCGGTAAGCTGGTTAAACAAGGTTGTTTTGCCGCAGTTTTGGTTTCCGGCGAGCGCAAAAACCATCAAACGACCTCCTCCACTGCAATTTCGCGGGCATCTTCCAGGCGAATCGTCAGCTCGTACCCGCGCAGATGCAGCTCAATGGGATCTCCCATAGGCGCCACTTTGCGCACCATCACTTTCGTTTTTGGGGTGAGCCCCATATCCAGCAGACGGCGGCGAAGCGCACCGCCGCCCCCAACCTCAACAATGACCGCTTCATGCCCGATTTTCAAAGTATCCAAAGTCATTTGAACCACACCCCCAACATTTTTACGGAGGTTTTCCCAAACGGAAAGCCTCCGTTAGCCGCGGCATACATATTACCTTTTTTCCTTCGCTTTGTCAAGCAAACAGAGAGAGGCCGGAAATCAGTCCGCCGGTACTTGGCACAGAATGGTTCACAGAAATTTTATTCCCTATTTAACTGTTTTCATTGACTTTATATGACAACTTGCGATACACTAGAAAAAGTATAGTCGGCAATTCCTTTTTGGAGATGCCGTAAGAAAGGAATTGACGAAAATGGAATACAAACTGGTAGTTGACAGCTGCTGCGAGCTGATACCGGAGCTTCAGAGCCTGAATCCTGAATCTGCCCCTCTTTCCATGCTGCTGGACGGCGTCAGCTATATCGACGATGATCTTTTGAATATCAATCATTTCATCAGCGCCATGCGTTCCAGCAAAAGCACCCCCAAGTCGGCCTGCCCGTCTCCGGAGGTCTTTGCGCAAAAATTCCGCAAGGGAATGAATGTTTTCGCCGTCACTATTTCCTCAAAACTCAGCGGTTCCTATAACAGCGCCCTGATTGGGGCAAAAATGGCAATGGAAGACTGCCCGGAACGCAGAATCCATGTGTTTGATTCCCTCTCCGCATCCGCGGGCGAAATTGCCGTGGGGCTCAAAATCAAAGAGTGCGTGGATTTAAAGATGGATTTTGATTCCATCGTCAAAACCGTAACCGAGTTTATTGACGGAATGAAAACCTTTTTTATCCTTGACACCCTGGAGACGCTGATCAAAGCCGGGCGCGTGAGCCGCATTGCCGGCTACGCCGCTTCCGTCATGTCGCTGCGGCCGATCATGTGTGCCGATCACGGCATGATCAGGCTATACGAAAAGGCGCGCGGTTCCGTACGCGCTTTCACCCGCTTAGTGGACCTGATCGGCGAAAGCTGTACCAATTTTGCCGACCGCACCCTGGTGATCACCCATTGCAACAATGAGCGGCAGGCGCACTTCATTAAAGCGGAAGCACAGCGCCGGTTTCATTTTAAAGACATTAAAGTGACTTCCACACGCGGGCTCAGCACGATGTACGCCAACGAAGGCGGCGTCATCATTGCGTTCTGACATCATACTTTTATAAAAAGCAGCCGCCCGCGGGCGGCTGCTTTTTATGTGTGGTCTTCCTTGATACTGCCGGATTTATAAGCCTGTAACAGGCATTTGAGGTCGTCTATATTGCGCTGCAGACGCGCGCCGTTATCCGTTTCCTTGATTTTGATGCGGGATTCCATACGGTCAAAAACAACTGTCGTGGAAAAAATATCCTTATTGTGCTCAATAGCATCCCTTGTGGTGGAAAACGGCTCATGCGCCGCGATCCGGATTCCCCAGGAATTGTAAATCAGCGTGTAGCCGGCGATTCCTGTGGTTGGCTGATAGGCGCGGCAGAAGCCCCCGTCAATCACAATTAAGCGGCCGTGTGCCTTGACCGGATTTTCACCGTCTTTGGATTTGACCGGCACGTGCCCGTTGATGATATGGCAGTGAGGGCCCCTAAGGCCGAATTCCTCCAGAATGCGTTCGCAGACGCCCTCGTCATTATAATAGGAATAATAAGGGTTTTTTTCCTCCGCCCAGCTGGATTCATCGGCAATCAGCCTGCGTTCAAAGGTGGCAACGTGGTCCCGTCCGAAAAGCGGGGAATTGCGCCCGCACCAGAGAAACCACAAAAAGTCCTTGCCGAACTGTTTTTCCTTCGTTCCCGGCTTTGCGTAGTAGCCCTGCCGCGCGATTGCCTCCGCCCGGTCCATAAACGATTTGCCCGAAAGCCCCCTGCACCCGATATTGAACTGCATAAACGACCCGTCGGGGTTCATCGGAATACATCCGTGGAACAGCAGGTTCCCGTTAAAGCACTTATACAGGCCGCCCTTGGAATAGAGGAACTTTGCATGCTTCTGCAGCTTTTCACTGCGCAGGAAAGCAAACTTCAGCCGCTCCATAACACCGGCTTCCTCATCGGAAAGCGCGTAGGGATTCTCCCGGTCTATCGTGGGGAAGGCCGTGTCCAGCAGCGGATATGCGCGTTCCCCGATCCGTACCGTCCCCTTTTCAAGATCCATTTTATCCAGCAGCAGGCGGTCCTCCATGCCAAACTGCGGATTGCGCAGGAGCACCTGCCCTTCCAGCTTCTGAAGGATGACCGCGATCGCCTTGTGCATTCTGGCCGCCAGTTCGAGGTCTTTGGCATTATAGGCCACAGCGTCGCCGAACATCCTGGGGGCAAAACAGGAGGTATCCACATCCCGGTAGACCTCATTCGCGAACAGGGCCAGCGGGCGAAGGCTGATGCCGTAACCGGTCTCAATCACCTCCAGATTGTTATAGGTGATCGAATTGTTGAGCACCGCCGCAATGCACGTCCGGCTGCCGGTAGCCGCGCCCATCCAGAGTACGTCGTGGTTTCCCCACTGGATGTCCACCGAATGATGCTTCATCAGAAGGTCCATGATGATATCGGCGCGCGGCCCCCTGTCAAAAATGTCACCGACAATGTGCAGGTGGTCGACCACCAGCCGCTTGATAACGCCGCACAGGGATTTCACAAAATCATCGGCGCGGTCAATATCAATGATGGTGGAGATAATGTTCTCATAATAGTCTTTCTTATTATGGACTTCATAGTTGGTATTGAGAAGCTCGTCAATGATGTAGCCGTAATCCTTCGGCAGCGCCTTGCGCACCTTGGAGCGCGTATACTTGGAGGAAACCAGCCGGCAAATCTCGATCAGCCGGTTGAGCGTGATTTTATACCATTCGTTCAGATCCTGGACATTTTCATGGATTTCCTCAAGCTTTTCTTCGGGATAATAGATCAGCGTCGCAAGCTTGGCGCGTTCTTCCCTGGAAATACTGTTTTCAAACAGGACATCCACCTTTTCCCGTACAGCTCCCGAGCAGTTATTGAGGATATGGAGAAACGCTTCGTATTCCCCATGCAGATCGGACATAAAATGTTCGGTGCCTTTGGGCAGGTTCAAAATCGCCTGCAGGTTGATGATTTCCGTGCTGGCGGCCTGCACGGTGGGGTATTGGCGGGAAAGTAATCCAAGATAACGAAGATCGTTTGTCTGATGCTCTTTATAGTCCATTTCATCCACCCTTCGTTCTCCGTAAACACAAGCGGCCGGGCGACAGCCCTTTTCATTTCTTCGTTCTTATTATCCCATGTTCGGGCCGGTGATGCAATCCTCTTTTTGCGCCCGCACCATAAAAAAGCCGCCGGACAGGCGGCTTTTTTATATTGTAATCTCTATGGCATTTCCGTCAGGGTCGGAGACACAGCTTTCATAATAACCGTCCCCGGTGACGCGCGGGGCGGAAAGCAGACGGTACCCGTCCCGCACCAGCCGGTCGGTCAGAGAATCCACCGCTTCCCGGCTTCCCACGCTGAACGCAAGATGGGTAAACCCCGTAAAACCGGCCCCGGCCGCGCCATCCTGCAGGGACGGCATCCACATCAGCTCAAGCCGCGCGCCGCCGTCGAAGGTCAGAAAGTAACTCTGCATTCCGGATTTACTTTGGTAGCGGTTGTTGCCGGACGCCCCGAAATAGGTCCGGTAAAAGTCACGCAAAGCATCCAAATCGCGGGTATAAATGGCGATATGCTCTATTTTCATTGCGGCCATCCTATACAGACAGTATTATAATTCGATAAAATCACAAATCAAGCCGGGAACTGCAGTTTGGCAAGGCAGCATTTGGACTTGCCCTGGGCATCTGTGTACTCAAATGCACCCACCATTGTTTCGGGATGGTAGGAAACCAGATTGCTGAACACGGTTTCCATAACCACATTGCCCCTTCGGTCTATGAGGCAGATTTTCCCGTTTTGTTTGACAAACGCCACATCTTTGCCTTTCAGAAATTGACCGGCGCTGTCAAACTTTGTATCGATGACCATCTGGCCGGCGCGGTCAATGTAGCCCCATTTTTCACGCTGGGTCATAATCAGGTGGTACGGTTCTTCGCTTTTCCCGTCGCTGAATACAATGGTATACGTATTCGGAACGACCATCTCACCTTTCCCGCTGACAATCCCGTAAAGGGACTGTCCGTCGCCCTCCAATGCGTAATAGCCCTTTTCCAGCGCATCGTCCCTGTTGGAAACCATCCTGTCATATCGCGCGGAAATGAGAACGTTCCCTTCCTCATCCAATATGCCGAATTTCCCCCTATGCTCATAGGCGGCGCACCCGTCGGCGCCAAATGCGTACACATAGTCATACATCGGTTCGATGGCGGGCTCGCTGTCCGAAAGGTCTGTAAAGGCCCCCCACTTTCCATCTTTTTCGACGCTGGCGCTGGAGTCATAGAGCGCCACATCATCCCACTCGGGTTTGATGAGTACATCGCCGTTCAAATCCAGAACACCCTTTTTCCCGTTTTTGGTAAAGACCGCAGCTTCGCACTGTTCGTTAAACTGTTCGATCTCCTCATACTGGGGCTCAATCCTGTAATCGCCATCCGGTTCGCAGACACCCCATTTGCCTGAACTTTTCACAAGAACCAGGTTGGCCGCGACAGACGGCCGTACCTCTTCGCACGCAAAATTTTTGATTGGGCGCATCTGCTTGTCATAAAAACGCAGCATACCATTTTCGAACAGCGCCACATTTTCCGGGAATACGGTCAGCTGGTCGCCTCTCGAATAGGTCAGCAGCACCTTGCCGTCCCTGTCGACCAGTTCATAGGTATCTCCCTTCTCACAGATAAACGTATCATTTCGCCGGGGCTGGATGCTGTCATATTGAAACGGCAGCAGTTCTTCGCCCGTCCGGCCGTCCACCACGCCGTATTTTCCGTCCCTGCGGAGTGCCACGCCGCTGTTCCTGTCCCGGAAGGCCCAGCCTTCCCCGTCGTCGTCA
>JAEXAZ010000049.1 GCA_023394255.1 Bacillota bacterium
GAATGCGGGAACTATCTGGAGCATGATCTGGCAGGCGCCAAACGGGCAGCCGCGGAAATGGGCGAAGTGATTCGTGACTGGACGCCTGAAAAGACGCGTTACGAAGCCTGACCTTGAAAACGAAAACGCGCTGTCCGGTTGGTGCCGGACAGCGCGTTCTTTGTTATCATTACCAGCGTCCGAATTCGGTCACGCGCAGGTCGGGGTTTTTCTCGAGCGCCCAGCGGATATTCCACTCGTTGGTGAAAAGCAGCAGGAAATTGCCTTTGAAGTCCTGCACGATTTTCGTATCGGAGGTGAGGTCAAGCTTTTTCAGATCGCTTTCCTCATAGTCATTTTCAATCCAGCGGATAAACTGGTAGGAGAGGTTCTCCCGCCGGATATCCACGCCGTATTCATTTTTCAGACGGTATTCCAGAATTTCAAACTGCAGGACGCCGACAACGCCCACAATCACTTCTTCCATGCCCTTGAGCGGTTCCTGGAAAATCTGGATAGCGCCCTCCTGCGCAATCTGCGCGGTACCCTTGATGAACTGCTTGCGCTTGAGGGTATCCACCTGCGTAATACGGGCGAAGTGTTCCGGCGCGAAGGTGGGGATGCCCGCGTACTCCAGCTTTTGTCCCGGCATGCAGATGGTGTCCCCGATGGAAAAGATGCCGGGGTCAAAGACGCCGATAATGTCACCGGCGTAGGCTTCTTCAACAATTTCGCGCTCCTGCGCCATCAACTGCTGCGGCTGGGAAAGCTTGATTTTTTTATTTCCCTGCACATGCCAGACTTCCATGCCCTTTTCGAACTTACCGGAACAAATCCGCATAAACGCGATACGGTCTCGGTGCGCTTTATTCATGTTCGCCTGAATCTTAAACACAAAGGCGGTAAAATTCGGATCGAACGGGTCGACCGTATCCTCGCCCGCCTGACGGGGCAGGGGCGGAGTCGTCAGGCGGAGAAAATCCTCCAGAAACGGCTCCACGCCAAAATTGGTGAGCGCCGAGCCGAAAAATACGGGGGACAGCTGGCCGTTTTGTACAGCGTCCATGTCAAAGTCGTAGCTGGCGCCGTCTAGAAGTTCGATATCGTCCGAAAGCTGCCGGTGCAGATGCTCGCCCAGCAGTTCATCCAGACGGGGGTCGCCGGGCTGGAACGCTTCTTTCTCCACTTCATGCTGGCCGTTTGCGAATTCTCCGGCGGTAAACTTGATGACTTCTTTGCGGTTGCGGTCATAAACGCCCTTGAATTCTTTCCCGCAGCCGATCGGCCAGTTCATGGGATAGGTCTGGATGCCGAGTTCCTGCTCGATCTCTTCGAGCAGATCGAACGGATCGCGCGCCTCGCGGTCCATCTTGTTGATAAAGGTGAAAATCGGGATATGACGCATCACGCAGACCTTAAACAGCTTGCGGGTCTGGTTTTCCACGCCCTTGGAAGCGTCAATGACCATCACGGCGGAATCCGCCGCCATCAGCGTCCGGTAGGTATCCTCTGAAAAGTCCTGATGCCCGGGCGTATCCAGAATATTGATGCAGAACCCCCCGTAGTTGAACTGCATCACCGAGGATGTCACCGAAATCCCGCGCTGCTTTTCAATTTCCATCCAGTCGGAAACGGCATGGCGCGCGTTCTTTTTCCCTTTGACCGAACCGGCCAGCGCAATGGCGCCTCCGTACAGCAGGAATTTTTCCGTCAGCGTCGTCTTGCCCGCGTCCGGATGGGAGATGATCGCAAAGGTTCTCCTGCGTTTTATTTCTTCAATGTAGTCAGACAAACAGATTCCTCCAACCCTGTAAAAACCGCCCGGACAGACCGGCTGCAAAAGCTCCGTAAGGCGGCTTCAAAGCATTAACCAAATTATTTTACCATCTTTCCCGTTCCTGTGCAAGAAATCCCGCAAAAATATTTCTGCCGCCGTATTTTCAAGCCGCACGGGTTGGCGCGGTTACGGATTTATGTTATAATGTCCGCAGAAACGACCGGGCATGCCGCCCGGAATGGGGAGGATGCGCATGGGACCGGTTTATTATACGGTCAGGCAGATTAACGGGGATTATGCACAGTTGGTAACGGATGACGGGATTGAGAACACAGTGGCGATGGCGCTGCTGCCGCCTGAAACGGACGAAGGGATGCGGCTGCTGTGGGAAAACTTTCTCTATTCCGTAATTGTCTGAACAAGCGGATGCGTGAAAAGGGGAAACATCAAATGAGCTTTTACGAACTGGTATACGGCGCGGTGCAGAAAATCCCGAAAGGCCGGGTCGCGTCCTACGGGCAGATCGCGTTGCTGTGCGGGAACCCCCGGGCGTCCCGCGCGGTGGGCGGCGCGCTCCACCAGAACCCGTTGCCCGGTGTCATCCCTTGCCACCGCGTGGTGAACCGCGCCGGGCGTCTTGCGCCGGAATTCGCGTTCGGCGGGCCGGAGGAGCAGAAAAGGCTTCTCGAATCGGAGGGCGTCGAGGTGGGAAATGACAACTGCGTCGATATGACGCGCTATGCATGGCATGGCGAACCGTGAAGAAGAACAGGAAAGCGGCTGCCCGATCGGGCAGCCGCTTTTTACAGTTCCTTCAGAATGTAGGCAAAAATGGTGGGGCAGTTGGGGCGGTTGACAAACTGGCTGACCACCACGGTATAACGCCGGGAATCAATGGTTTCAAAATAACGGAGAAGGGCATCCCGCTCCTCAAAACCGGATTGCCCGCCGTAATAGATGCACATGCTGACCAGCCCTTCCGGCCGGATGACCCGCATGGCGGCCTCAATCGCGGGGATG
>JAEXAZ010000071.1 GCA_023394255.1 Bacillota bacterium
GTTTTACCCGTCCTGTTCAGCGTATCAGAGAAGCCCCGGTTTACAGTGTGAAACAACTCGGGGTGCTTTTCTTGTGGATAGAATATCCTGTATAATTGTAAGCAGCCGTTAAATTATGAGGTGAAACCCCCACGGCAAGATGATTTGCCTTTATGGGGATTCAATGTTTTTTGCATTCAAAAGTCGAGCATTGCAAAAGCAACAAAAAGATTACGCTTACAGCAAAGTTTGGACACCGGTTCGGAAGAAAAACGTTTGTCCGAATAATCATTGACTTCCTATACCACTAACTATACAGAATGAAGTGGCTTGAGCGCATTTTCGATCTCCTCTGCAGAAGCCATGGAAAGCAGCGCCTTTGCCAGCTGTTCCGTTTCCCGCCCGGAACAACTGCAGATAACCTGTTTTGCCTTCGGTATGATTCCCGGGCTCACGCTGAGCGCATCTACGCCCAGCCCCACCAAAGCCGGGATCAGCCGAAAATCTCCGGCAGCCTCTCCGCACACCGCGACCGGAATGCTTTTTTTATGTGCGCTTTCACAGACCATATGGATCTGCCGGAGCACAGCCGGATGGTAAGGCGTGTAAAGATGCGCAATCTGGCTGCTCATTCTGTCAACAGCCACCGTATACTGAATCAAATCGTTTGTTCCAATGCTGAAAAAATCTGCTTCATGCGCAAGCTGATCCGAAATCAAAGCCGCAGCAGGTGTTTCAATCATAATGCCAACGGGAACATCTGGAGAAAATGCGGCCTGATCTGCGATCAGGCTCTTTTTGGCTTCCTCCAACATATGCTTCGCCTGCCGGAGTTCCTCTATCGAAGAAATCATCGGAAACATGACTGCGATCTTGCCAAAGGCGCTTGCTCTCAAAATAGCCCTCAGCTGGGTTGAAAATAGTTCTGTGTTTTGCAGGCAAATTCTGATGGCGCGGAGTCCCAAAGAGGGGTTGCTTTCAGGAAGCGGATTTAAATAGGGCAGCTGCTTGTCGCCGCCGATATCCAGCGTCCTGATCGTGAGCGGCAATCCCTGCATTTTTAAGACAGCGTTTTTGTACGCAGAGAATTGCTCCTCCTCGCCCGGGAGGCTTTCCCTTTCCAGATAGAGGAATTCGCTTCGAAACAATCCGACGCCGTCGCAGCCTTTTTGAATGGCCGAATCAATATCGGCAGATCCTGTGATGTTCGCTTCCACCTGAATGGGCCTGCCGCCGAATATTACCGCTTTTCTTCCAATATGCCGCGGCTGCGCGGAATTCGCTTTTCTCCGGGCTTCAAGCTTTTTCCGGTACTCTTCAATCATCCCATCCGAGGGTCTTATGTAAATCAGCCCATTATCGGAATCTACGATCACAGTATCCCCGTTGCTTACCAGAGACATCATTCCCGAAATCCCCATCACCGCCGGAATATCCTGCGCTTTTGTAATGATAGCCGTATGCGAGGTTAACCCGCCCCGTTGTGTGATGACTGCGGCAGTTTTGCTGAAATCGAGTTTTACGATCTCGGAAGGCAGCAAATCATCCGCGACCACAACCGCCTGCCCTTCACATGTAAAATTTTCTGCCGGATCGGCATCGTCTATCCCCAGTAACGCTTTTGTGACTCTCGCGGCAACATCCCTGATATCCGCAATCCGTTCTTTTATCGTATCGCCGCCGACCTTGGAAAAAGTGTCCGCAAGCAAATCGGTTTCTTCTTTCAATGCCCATTCGGCATTTATATTTTCAGTTTCAATCTTCTCAAAGACTTTTCCGAAATAGCCGGGGTCCTCCAAAAACGCAAGATGCGTTGCAAAAATCTGAGCTTTTGAAGCGCCCAATTCCGCAAGAGCCGTCTGGTATACCCTCTCCAGCTGCTCCCTGACAACCACCACCGCCCGCGTCAGCCTGTCCGTTTCCGACCGGCTGTCGATGACTTGTTTTTTTGTAACCTTCAATTGTTTTTTTGCAAACACAACTACTTTCCCAATTGCGATTCCCGCACCGTTTCCGCTGCCGCTTATCATAAAGGCCCCCCATTCTCTTTCCGGATGACAAAGCCATTCAGCATTCCATCTGTGCCTCCATCACACATTTCACCCCAAGCGCCGCATCCTCCTCGTCTTCCCCCTCGCAATTCAGCGTGACCTGCTCTCCGCAATTAATTCCCATCCCCAAAATTTCGACAAGACTTTTTGCATTGGCCGATTTTCCGTTTTTCGAAATGCTGACCGCCGACTTATACTTTTTCGCTTCTTTCATCACATTTGCGGCCGGCCTGGCATGCAGCCCACATTCACTTCGGATCGTAACAAGCAATTGTTTCATAGAACCGTCTCTTTTCTCTCTAAATTTACGTTTTGCACGTACCGTTAAGGTTCTGCAGTCCACGGGCTGGCGCCGCAGACTGCAGAACCGGCAAAACGGTCGTTCAAACATTGGCGGCGTCCGTATTCTACAGAATCCCGAACAAACCACCAAAGAAACCGATTACGATCATGCCGATCAAAATTTGCAGCGAATTCACTTTGTTGCTTTTCAAAAGCAGGTAAACGCCAAGCGTTGCCGCCAAAGGAAGCATGTGCGGCATAATGGCATCAAATAGCTTTGCCTGCAGATCAAAGCTTTCCTGACCCACATGAAAAACAATCGTCGTTTGCAGATTCACGAACTGCGAAATGAGCCCTCCCATAACCGTACATCCGAGAATCCCCGCGGCCCCGATGATCCGTTTCATTTTCCCGCCGGACAGCAAAGTCGTAACCGCGCTGCTCCCCAGCTGATAACCGCGCATCCAGGAGTTATAGGCGATTGTCATCAGCACAATCGGCAGGCCAATCAGTACAAACAGGGGGCCGAACAGGTTTCCGTCCACACCGAAGCTGATCCCGATGGCCACCATGAGCGGAATGATAATGCCCTGTACCAGTGTATCGCCGATCCCTGCCAGCGGGCCCATCAGCCCAACTTTGATTGCGTTGATGGAGTCGCCGCTGATATCCGCACCGTTTGCTTTTTCTTCTTCCATCGCAATCGCAACTCCATGAATAACAGCGCCGAAATTAGGGTCGGTGTTGAAAAATGTCAGATGCCTTTTCAGTCCGTCGATCAGATCCTGTTTTGCCGGGTACAGTTTTTTCAGGACCGGCGCCATGGACATCGCGAAAGACGTCCCCTGCATGCGTTCATAATTATAGTTCGCGTGAGAAAAAAACTGCCAGAGCCAATAGGATTTTCTGATGTCACTTTTTGACAGGGAAGTACGATTTTCAGTTATATTCGCCATAAGAGTCATCCTCCTTATTGAACTGGAGATAGAGCATTGCAAAAACAAGCCCGAACAGACTGACTGCAACGATGCTGATCTGGAAATAGGCTACGAGCAGGAACCCGGTAACCAGAAACGGCATGGTTTCGCTTTTCAGGATTGCCCGCAGATTCAGCCCGATCCCCAAAGCGGGCAGCAGGCCGCCGATCACTTCGAAGCCGTGCAGCACACCGCTTCCGGAAATCGCGTTCAGGAACGATTCTACCAACCCGCTCCCAAACAGGCCGAACATTGTTACAACAACCATTTTGAATAAAAACAGCATCGTCTGCGCGGGAAGCCAGTTCATCAGCATCACCCCGCGGATATCCCCTTTTTCGGCAAATCTGTCCGCCCAATGCACGAACAGCGCGGAAATACTCATTCTTCCAACCCATACCACTGTACCTAAAAGGCCCAGGGGGACCGCAATCGCAAGCGCCATTTCAGTGGATGTATGCGCGGACAGGGCAATCGCGGTTCCCACATAGCCCGCCAGCGCCATGTCGGTCGGCATGGAACCGCCCACATTCAGATGCCCCAAATAGATCAGGTTAATGGTCGCTCCGATAATGGTGCCCTGCACCGGGTCCCCCATCAGCAAACCCACCAAAAATCCCGCTACAACGGGGCGCTGCAGCACATAATAGCCTTCGCCGAAAAAAAACGGGGCATCGGAAAAGTAATACAGAAACGCCAGTAATAGTGCCTGCCACCATAACATAACAATACCCTCTTTCCTTTACAAATTCGCACACCTCATTACAGTTTGACCTTGTCCAGTTCAATGGACTTCCCATCCGGGACAATTTGGCAGTAAACGCGCACACCTTTTGCCGCAATTTCTTTCAGAACCGTCAGTTCTTCCGGTGATATTTGAATATTTCTCAGCACCATCCTCCTTCCCGGAACGAATCCCATCCCGCCGACATTCAGCTGCGTCAT
>JAEXAZ010000116.1 GCA_023394255.1 Bacillota bacterium
ATTGTCAATACCACCCTGGACCGGGGATAAAGCGAAGCCATCTTTGCCACGATCCGTTCGGGTTCGCTTTCCCCGGTCAGTTCACGCCCTTCGATTTCATTCATTAAAAACCACGAGATTTTTTCAAGTGCGTACGCCTTGATCCCGGAATCGATGGGCGAAGGGTTGAAGGCAATCCGCATCCCCTTTTCAGAGGCGCGCTCAATGAGTGTGCCGATTTGATTGATTTCATTTTGCAGCACAAGAATATCCCCCGCGCCGAACCGGCTGAGCACCTGCTCGATGTATTCGCCGGTGATCTCGTAATTCGCGCCGTGGTGCAGCAGGATGCAGTTTTGCCCCGCGCGGACCACGTGGATGATCGCCTGGCCGGTTGCCGAACCGGTTTGGTCGAGAAGCTCGGTGCGCACGCCCGCTTCCTGCATCAGCGCAGCCAGAAATTTACCGTCCGCGCCGATTTTTCCGGCATGGTAAACTTCGCCGCCTGCCTTTGCGAGCGCGATCGACTGGTTGAGCCCCTTCCCGCCCGGAAAAAGCGAGCGCCCCTGGGAGGCGAGCGTTTCGCCCGCACGCACAAAGTGGTCAACCTGATAGACATAATCGATGTTCAGGGAACCGAAGTTTAAGATTTTTGCCATTCATATTCCTCCTCTTGCTGTTTGTGTTTGATAACCGGGAGATTGATGTTCCTGATGTGGCAGGGCATGCGGATGAAAAAACAGCACGTTTCTCCATAACAGGCAAAAAATTTAACATGCTTTTAAAATATCATAAAAAAAACGTGAAGTAAACCGTTTTATCTTATTTTTTACGGACCGCGTATTTCATAAGACTGCAAAGAAAATGCCGCTTCACGATACCATCCTGCACAGGGCTTGTCTGCATTATTCTCTAATGACACAGATCTGCCCGCCAGTGCAGCAAGGCGCTTCCGCTGTTTTGCGGAAACGCCTTTTTATATGTTCATTCATGATTCGCGGTCCTGCAGCGGGCAGGCAGACCGGGCGGCACGCTCCTATTGGCTGCTTTTGATCTTTTTCAGCATCTGGTCGGGACTGGTGCTGAAGGTGAGCGCGTCGCTCTGCCTGATGGAACCTTTCCGGCAGAGCTCCAGCAGGCTCGAATCCATCGACTGCATCCCTTCGCCGGCGGACGAATAGATCACCGTGTCGATCTGATGCACCTTGGATTCCCGTATCATATTGCGGATTGCGCTGTTGACCAGCATAATTTCAAACGCGGGGACTTCTTTTCCGTCAACCGTCGGAAGAATCTGCTGGGAAACAACCGCCTGCAAAACCATCGAAAGCTGAATCCTGATCTGGTGCTGCTGGTTCGGGGGAAAGGCGTCAATAATCCGGTCAATTGTATTGGCGGCGCCGATGGTGTGAAGCGTGGAAAAAATCAGATGTCCCGTTTCCGCCGCCGTCATGGCAACGTTAATGGTTTCGTAATCCCGCATTTCCCCGAGCAGGATGACGTCCGGCGCCTGGCGCAGGGCGGAACGCAGCGCTTTCACGTAGCTTTCGGTATCTGTGGAAATTTCGCGCTGGCTGACAATGCTTTTATGATGTTTGTGCAGATATTCCAGCGGGTCTTCCAGCGTAATCACATGTGCGCTTCTGGTTTTATTGATGCGGTCGATCATGCAGGCCAGCGTGGTGGATTTGCCGCTTCCGGCGGGACCGGTGACCAGCACAAGCCCTTTTGCGCGGTCCGCGAGCTTCAGAACGGTATCCGGAATCCCGATTTCATGCGGGTCCGGCAGATCAAACGTTACAACCCGGATGACCGCCGCGAGCGAGCTGCGCTGCCGGTAGGCGTTCACGCGAAAACGGGAAATCCCTTTGAGGGAGAACGAAAAATCATCGTCCCCCTCCAGCGTTACATGATTGAGGTCCCGGTCACCCGCAAGCGCATAAATTTCCCGTACCAGTGCTTCTGTCAGCGCGGGCGTCAAACTCTCCCGGTGTGTCCGGATAATCGTGCCGTTGACCTTGTAGGAAACCGGCAGCCCCGCTATTACAAATATGTCGGACGCGCGGTGTTCCACAGCGTCCTTTAATATTTGTATCATATCCATTAAAATCTTCCTATCTGTTATGATTCTCCGTGAAAAAGCGGCAGGGAATCGTCCCCGTCCCAAACGGTCAAGGTATCGTCAGATTCCCATTCCGCCGTCTGTATCACCTGCCATGAAGTAACGGTATAGCGTTTTTCCGCGTTCTGCAAAGGAAATGCGGGCTGCAGGGAAACCTGCAGCGCCCGCCGGTCATCTATTTTCACCTGAAACCCGATGAGGACCTTGCCGTCCCGCTGCGTGACCGTGACCCCGTCCAATCCGGAAAGTGCTTTTGAAAAAGTCTCTGCACGGAACTGTCCGCCGGCCGCGGTATCTTTTGCCATATTGATCAGTTTTTCATCAATGGAGGCGAGAAGCGTTTCCGCCTTTGCATCGGCTTCATAGTAACCGGAAACGGACTCGGCGGTTTTTTCCGTGAGTTTGTAGTCCGCATTGGCGGATACCAGCGAAAGGGCGGAAAAAGTGACAAGACAGAGCAATACAAAGATCATCAGGATCGAAGAGCTTCCTATATTGATGCCAAACCCTTTATTCATGCCTTCTGTCCTTTCTGTGTACTTTTACAGGTCAGCCGCGCGGATGATACTTCTTTACTTCCAGCTCATAAATGGGCTGCTCTTCCCGGCCTTTGAACATCCGGATCTGCGAATCGTAAACAGATTCCCGCTCTGTAACCCGGATGGTCATATGGTAGGCATCCTGCCCGTCAGGCGCCGGATTCCATTCCCTGTCATAACAGATTGTGAGGAGCCCGCCGCTTTGCCGTGCATCCAGAAATGCGGCAAGGTCCGCTTCGTTTCCGTCCAGACTTTTAAAAGCCTCCGCCGCCGACTGCACCCTGGCCATCGCCGCGGTCAAGTCGCTGCTTTTTGTGCTGATCAGGTGCGCTTTTGCAAAGATCTGCATGCAGATTGCACTGGCAAAAGAAAAAAACAGGATGCCAATCATGAGTTCCAATAAAAACGGACCGGATTTAGAGGCTTTCCGCCTGTAAGTCCCGTTCATAGCGTGCCCCCCCATCCTCAAAAACAAATAAGCCTACGCGCATCTCGGGCTGACCATCTGCGAAGCGGTCCTGCCGTTTCCATCGGTAACGGAAAACCGGTACAACCGTTCATTCAGGCGTTCCATGGTGAAAGAAGAAATCTCCATGATCTGCTGCCCTCCCGACGGGCTGATTTCCGCGCCCTCCTGGGCAAAAAGCTCCATCAGGCTTCCGTTATACTGGTAGATCCACGTTTCATAGGCGGCGCCGTCATAAGTCTGTTCGAGTACGAGGGCCGGGACAGCATCCAGAGAATCCAGGCGCACCGCGCCGGCCGTGTCGTTCTGCCGCACCTTTTCGCAGACATAGGACAGGGATGTGCGCACATTGAAGTTTTCATTCATTCCTTCCGCGGTACTTTTGTAAACGTCCGCGCCAATCAGAATCACCAAAAACGAGGAAGCCGCAAAAACGCAGAATAAGGCCAGCGTAAACAGCAGATCTACCATATGCCCTTTCGAATTTGCGGCAGGTCTCATGACGTTTCCTCTCCGTTTCTGGTTGATTGGCAGTTTATGCCGCCGCGTTGTTGGGAAGCACTGTGATATCCGGCATGATATTGGACGCAAAACACCGGTAATCCACGATGTAACGCCGCCTGTCCACCTGAAGCCCGTAATTCTGCTCCAGATAGGCAAGGTCGGGCGGATAGACCCCCTCCGCCGCGTAACACTGGACAACCGCGCGGGTTATCGCCTGACGGGCGGATTTCAGCTGTTCCGACTCGGCAGCCGCTGTTACGGAACGCAGGCCGCCCGCAAACAGGAGCAGGACAGCCGCGAACAGGACCACCGGCAGCGCCAGTTCCCGGAGGAGGGAATGCGGCTTTTTTGCTTTGGCAAAACGGTTCATCTTCTTGTCCTTCCTATCCGATTGAGGACATAATCCCCATCAGCGGCAGCATGACCGAAAGCAGGATCATTCCCACAATGACCGAAAGAACCGCTACAAGGGATGGCTCCAACAGGGCGATGAGATTGCCGATACGGGTGTCAATTTCTTCCTCATAACGGTCGGCCAGTTTTTTCATCACGGTATCGGCGGAACCGGTTTTGAAACCGACAGAAACCATTTTGGAGTAGATTCCTGAAAAAATCCCGGCCGACTCAAGGGCGCCGGCGAACGAGCTGCCCCGCGCAATCTGCGCTTTGCAGTCCTCGATTTTTTTGCCGATATACGGATTGTCGATCAGCTTTGCCGCCATCTCCAGGGACTGGTCGGTATCCAGCCCGCTGGACAGCATCATGGCCATCGCGCCGGCAAACCTGCCGGACGCAATCCCGGCATAAAGGTCTCTGGTCAGGAAAAACCGCGACTGAAAAGAGGCAAGCGCGGCTTTTCCGCCCCGCGTGCGGTTCAAAGCGAAAACAGCCGCCGCCGCAACAGCGATCACCGCAACAATCACAACGGAATATCGCCCCACAAGGGAGCCGAAATGCATCACGCTCAAAGAAAAGGGCGACAGATCACTGCCGAGCTGCAAAAACACCTGCTGGAAGACCGGCAGTACTTTGATAATCAGGACGCCGATCACCAGAACCATCATCACAATCATGACAAGCGGGTAGGTAACCGCGCTCTTCACGTTTCTGGAGATGGCTTCTTCCCGCTCATAATACTCGCACAGATAGTCCATCACCTCGTCCAGCCTGCCCGCCTGCCCGCCGATTTCCACCATGTCCACAACATACTCCGGGAAAAGCCCGGAGGCGGCAAGCGCCGCGTGCAGGGGTTCGCCCAGTTCCGCGTGTTCAAGGATGGTTCCGATCATCTCCCGGCCTTCGGCTTTCTGCATGTCTCCGTGCATGATGGATAGCCCTTCGGCCACAGGAATCCCGGCTTTCAGGATCATGGACAGCTGCGCGCAGAAGGTGGATATTTCAGCGGGGGAAAGCATCCCTTTTGCCTGGTTTGCCATATGCCGGCCTCCTCAATAAACGTATTTGGTACTGTAATTGCTCCCGTTCCCAATAAATTTCATAATGCTGTCGCTGCTTTTGGCGCTGGACGCGAAAGTGGGGTCCATCAGCTTCCACGTTTTGCCGTCAAAATAAATGATACCGTTGACCCAGCCCTGCTGCTCCAGATAGACGCTGACCCAGGCATGATAGATTCCGCCGGACGCATACCCGACTTCCAGCCGGGTGGGGATATTCTGCGTGCGGAGCATAGCGGCCATCACCGCGGCATAATCAAAGCAGATTCCTTTGCCGGAGCTGAGGATATTGTCCACAACCGGCAGATAGCCGGAGGTGACGGTGTTCGCCTTCTGCGTATCATAGGTGATATGGCCGACGACATAGGTATAGATATTCTGCACGATTGTGAGCTGGTTCTCCGCTCCCGCGGCAAGCTGGGCGCCCTTGGCCACCGTCTGGGAACCGGCCGAGTAGTTGACGTACTGATTCGGATAAAGATAGGGAAGCAGGGAACTGGCCAGCTTGACGGAGATGGTTTTGTTCATTGCCAGAGAATACTGGCTGTCGCGGACATGCTCATAGAGATTGAGCTGGTAGTTCCCGTCCCCGGAAGTAAGAGGGAACGTGTCATAGCTTCCCTTATGCAGGTCGTAGGTATAAACAATCCGGTCGCTGCCGGAAATCTGAAGCTTCACTTTGGAAGAAGCGCCGGTGTACTTGACCATGACATAGCCCTGCGAAGTGTTGGATGCGTCAATTACCGCGCTTTTGCCGGAATACACCACCTTGCCGGAGGCTTCCGGCATGCGGACCTGTACGGTCCCGGGCAGCTGTGCGAGCGGAACGGGATTCTCCTCAATGGTGGCCGGCGGCTGTTCTGCGTAAAACGGGGCTTGTCCGCTCCGGCCGGGGGAAAAGCCCCCCGTGAAGACGGCCGACAGCAGGATCAGTCCGACAGCCGGCAGTATCCGAAGAGGATGCGTTTTATGAAAATGAGGCGTTTGCATGTTCCTATGTACCTCCGTTTTGAGCGCTGTGAATCTCATTGAGCGGCGCTGCTCACCAGTTCGGCGGTTACAATGATTCGTTTCTGCGAAGTCCCGATGGGGTGGCAGGAGGTCAGCGTCAGGCAGCTGAAGTCCTTGCTGTAGATCGGCCCCCAGTCGTCCGCCGCGACAATCTCCGTATTCAGATAGCGGTAAGTATAAAGCGTACCGTCATATTCCAGATAGAGCAGGTCTCCATCCGTCACCGTATCGATATAATAGAATTCGCAGCCGTAAATATCCCGGTGCCCCGCAATGCTGACATTGCTGTTTCCCCCGCCCGGAAGCTGCGCGTATTCGTAAAGGCCTACCCCTTTTTTCAGCACCTGATCATCAGTGCCGTTCATGACCGGAGCCTCCAGATCCAGACGCGGAACGCGCAGAATCATCGTGCCGTCGGTATACTCCTGCCGGCCCCGCGTAATAAACAGACGGTCGGTGGGGTAGAGAAGAGCCGCTTCCTCTTCGGGCTGCGAAGAGGGAAGATCGGCGGAAGAGACCGGTTCGGAAGAAACCGCGGAGGATTGTAATGAAGATTCAGAGGAAGAAACAATCGCGGGACTTTCGGGCAATTGGCTTTTGGATGCGGGGAGTTTTGAGAGAACTGCAAAACCGATCAGCAAAGCGCCCAACACAAACAGCCCCGCCCCCGCCAACGAGAGCAGGTTTTTCCTTTTTATTACGGACCGTATCCATTCCGAAAGCCTTTTCATAGCACATTCCCCACTGTATTGTCATCTGTAGCGGTAAATGTTGACAATCATTTTTTATATTATTATAATATAATTTGGAACAAAAGGAAAGTAAATTTACGGAAAAAGGGAATGAATGTAACTTTCTGCGGCTGTTACATTTGAATCTTTGTGACATCTTTGCGGTTTGGCAGAAGGAGGGCTTTGCGGTGGCTGTTTTCGTAAACCCGACAACCGAGCATAAAATCTATGTTCAGATGTTAGGCGGGTTTCAGCTTGTTGCGGACGGCAAGGTACTCAGTGATTCAATCAGCCGTACAAGACAGCTGAGGAATCTGCTCGCATATCTGCTCGCGTTCCGGAAAAAAGCGGTCTCACAGGAGATGCTGATTGATGTGCTCTGGCCGGACGGCTGCAGCGGAAGCCCTGCAAACGCGCTGAAAAATCTGGTTTACCGGATGCGGACAATCTTTGGCTCCCATGAAATTCCCTATGCCAAAGAGCTGGTTGTATTCCATCAGGGAAGCTATTGCTGGAATAACGATCTGAACGCCGAAGTTGATATCGAGAAGTTTGAACAGCTCAAAAAAATGGCGGATAACGCGTCGTTGCCGGATGAAAACCGGGTGGACTGCTATCTCGAAGCGGTCAGCCTGTATAAGGGGGATTTTCTGCCCGCTTCCTGCTATGAGGAGTGGGTGGTTCCGCTTGTAAACTATTACCGTACAGAATATTTTAAGTGCGTTTATGAAGCGAGTGCCCTTCTGGTAAGGCTTGAACGGTATGAAACGGTTCAGACCATCTGCGAGCGGGCAATCGTGATCGACCCGCTTGAAGAGGGCGCGCACAGATTTTTGATATTTTCTCTTGTCAGGCAGAACAAGCAGCAAAAAGCGCTGGAACATTATCGTTATGTGCGCGACCTGTTTTATCGGGAACTTGGCGTAAAGCCGTCCGATGCGATGCGGGCACTGTATAACGAAATTACAAAATCGGTCCAGACGGTGGAAACCGATCTGGATATCATCAAAAGCGACCTTAACGAGCAGAATGCTGCCGAAGGGGCGTTTTACTGCGATTATGAGATCTTTAAAAGTATGTACCGGCTGGAGGTGCGGGCAGCTTCCCGCACCGGGCATTCCGTCTTCCTTTGCCTGCTTACCGTTACCGGCCGCAAAGGGGAGCCACCGGGGAAAGAACAGCTGAGCGATGTTATGAATGAACTGCTGGAAACGATTCGCAGCAGCCTTCGCAAAGGGGACGTGATCTCAAAATTCAGCCCTTCCCAGTTCGTACTGATGCTTCCCATGCTGACGTATGAAAACGGGGAGATGGTCATGGGCAGAATTTGTGACCGGTTTTATAAGGAGACCCGCTTCCGCGGAATCAAGCTGTCTGCCGACCTTCGGCCGCTGGATGCCGCTATTTAATTTGATAGATGCTTAAAAATACGCCTGCTGCGGCTAAACACGCGGCGGGCGTATTTTTTTGTTTATTTTTCGAGGGCAAGGAAAATAAAAAAAAAACTTGAAAAAAATTTCGTTTTACCGGATTTTGTCGCCAAAATGTGACCAAAGTGTGACTCCCGTGTGAGATAGTATAAAAAAAGATGATTAGGACGTAAGGGTTTCCGAACAGGGAGGCGATTGATTGGCGTCGGGCAATGTGATTTTGAGACCAAGCAATATTACGAAAACTTTGGTTTGCGTTGACGGTTTCTGCCATGCCGATCTGGCAGGCCGCCTGTTTAATCCCTACATAAGAGGCCCGATCAGGTTTTCGGGGATGCTCGGAATGGTCAGGGAGCTGGAAAACATGATGGATGGATTTTCTTTTCCGGAATCCACATTTTGCTTCCAGTCATTCCGGGAAAAGGGCCGCGGCTCTCGGCAAAAGAACATCAGGGAGGTTCGGAGGTATATGAGCGACGATATCTTTCAGCAAAAGTTCGGGGAACAGGCCACTTTTGTTGTTCAGGTCCAATTCCGGCAGAACGCCACATGGCAGGGAACAATTCAGTGGCTGGAAGAGAAGAAGAGCCGGAAGTTCAGAAGCATGCTGGAAATGATCAAACTGATGGATGAGGCGCTGTCCCGGGAGCAGGAGACAGATGGGCCGGTCAATTGGGACCAGATATCTGAGAAGGCTATTTAGTAAGGAGAGTAGAAGATGAACGTGAAAAAACTGTTAAGTACGCTTTTGGCAGCGGCAATGGTGGTTACCCTCGCTCCGCTTAATGTGTTTGCGGCGGATGCGCCTGATACGGCAACGGCGATTATCGATTGGTCAAGAACATCAGAAGATAGTAAAGGTAGAGCAGTCTTTAAAAATATGAGCACCAAGAACTGGGATTGGGAAGCAGTACAAGGACTAGCTGCTTCAGAACATGCTACCGCAAAAGTCTGGGACGGCCAATCGAATCCGTATTACGACGACTATGTGGATGATTTGCCAGGCGATCACGCGACTCATCCCAGCGCAACTTGGGAGCGTTATAGCAGTGATAAGGAGAAAAGTGATATCCGTCGTTTTCAAGGGGTTTTCACAATTCCAAGTGGTTTTGACGTTTCGGACTATGTGACCCTTTCGTCTGCGTCGACGAGTTATGGTTCACTTGGCAATATCGTACCGATCAATGACAATATCTATATCTTTCTCTATAAGGAAGGTACAGAGATTACAAATGCGAATTATCTGAACTACCTTGCTTTTTGGACAGGGACTTCCAATCAGGATGGAGTTACCAGCTTCCACAATAGAGAAGGGACACTTGCACGGCAGTATCAAAAGCCGGAAAAACCAACAGAACCCTCTCGTAGGGATCCACAATGGAAATGGGACGAATATTACCGGAAACTAGCCATCTATAATGAGCAGATGGAAATTTATAATGATTTGCGCCATACAGACGGCTGGTACGCACAGGCGGCCAGTGACAATGTCGGTGAAATCATGCTTGCGCAGGATCCTTACGCCGACGAAGATACCCGGTATGTCATCGACATGTTTGTGGAGGACTATGCCGTGGGCGGCGGTATGGACAAAGTCAATCTTGTGTTCAATAAAGCCGCTTCTAAAAATACGGTGGTAATCAAATACTATCAGGATGACGTAGAAGATGACAACGCTCATCTTTTGGGTTCTGTTTCACTGAAAGGCAAACAAATCGGCGAGTCCATTCAACTTGCTGCCGGGACCGGAAAGGGCCAGCTGAATTATTTGAAACCCAGTACCGGAGGATATTTGGACGGCGCTCAGACTGGAACGACGCCTTATCAGGTGGTCGCCGGAGTCAACGAGATTAAGGTGCTTTATACAAAGCAAAAGTATAATGTCACCGTGCAGTACTATGATGCGGATGACAAGGGCAACCCAAGTGCCCAGTCGATATCAGAGGCTTTAATCGGAAAGGCGCCTGCCGGGCCTCTGACAGGGGACAGCTATATCACAAACGTCTCAAATGAGCTTGTGCCGGTAAAGAAAGTGATTCCGGAATACGAATATGATTCCAGTGATCCTCTTACAGTCAGCTCGAGCGGATCAAATATCCTGAAACTATATTACGATTGCAACGAATACCCTGTAACTTTTGAGGTGGTAGACGATCTTTCCGTACAGATTCCGTCTCAAAATGTGAAATACAATCAAACGGCAACTGAGCCGGCTGACCCGACAAAAGCTGGCTATGAATTTGACGGCTGGTATACCAATAAGAGTGCAGCGGGGGTATTAAGCGATCCGTTCGTTTTCACTACTCCCATTACAGCCGTAATGACTCTATACGGTCAGTGGCTGCCGAAGACAGTCCCTGCGGGGAATGCCACAATTATCAAACTGGAGGATGACGGGACGACTCCGCTTTCCGGCGCGGCGTTCACTGTAAACAGTTCTTCTGTTTCTTTGAAAGCGGGCTTTGAAAATGTGTTTGAGATGCCGATGCTTGAATATGGAACGGAATATACGATTCACGAAGAAACAACCCCGGTTGGACACAATGCGGGTTCCGATTTCACGGTAAGGCTGAACGCGGCCGCGAATGGCTTTGAGTTTGCGACTGCCCCTGCGCCTTCCAATGTAACGCTGGATGGCTTGGCGATCAAAGTAACAAATTCCAAACGGACGGATTTAAGTTATTCCTTTGAATATTATCAGGACAATTTTACAAGCAGTACTGGGACTGCCACGGTCTCAAATAAAACCTATGGTCAGTATGCTTCCGGCAGCGATGATCAGAGAAGCGTTCCGGTTGGATATAAACGGGACTATTATACCGCAAAGGACGACAACAGCAAGATTACTGGCCAGTGGCCGCTAATTGCTGCCGACGGCAGTACGGTTATCTATGTCAAGTATGTGAAAGATGCCGGACAGACCAAAAATTTGAGCTATAAGGTAGAATATTACAAGGATGGCAGCCGTGTCACCAGTGATGATGTAACAGTAACCAAGAATGTTTGGGTCAATGACACAACGGTTCCTGTTGCCGCAGGCGATTTCAGCAAAGACAACAACAAATACACCGGTTACAAGTTTGGCCATACCGATCCCGCAACTATTCCGGCAGACATCGCTGGAGGAG
>JAEXAZ010000124.1 GCA_023394255.1 Bacillota bacterium
TCACAACAGTGGGCGCGCAAAGGCTGGGCGGCACAAAAGTTCCCGGGAAAGGCGAGACTGCCCCGGTTTCCGACACCCACAGCCCGGTCATGCCTTCACTGACATAGGAAGCAAACTCCGGATCGCGGTTGTTGTCAAACCGGTCTGTAAACACATAGCCGCCCCCCTCGCCGACGGGAGACTCGGAAAGCAGATAGTCAACGGGAATCCGTGAAAGCGCGGGATAATAATTTTTCAGTTCCACCTTGCGCAGCTTCAGGGATTTGAGATTGTCGTAAGTGGTTTTCTCCCGACGCACGCGCACCCGGTCCTTTGCGGCGGTGAGCACCCAATAATCGGTCTGCCGGTCGTCCACCAGATTTGCAAGGTGCATCTCAAGCGATGTCACTTTCCCCGTGCCGTCACAGGCCAGCCTGCTGTCGAGCACCAGCAGGTTGTCGATGCTGTTCGGCTTGATGGCGCTCACAATCCGGTCCAGGCTTTCCTTTTCCAGCACCCTTGCCGTAACCACCTCTTTCAGTTCCGTCGTACTGAGCCTGACGCGCAGAGCGGAAACGCCGAATACAATTGCATACAGCAATCCGACAAACAGAAGGAGCGCCGCAGCCGATACCAGAATCAGCCGCATTTGATACTTCGGTTTCATGCGCCTGAATTGTGCCATTGTCATGTTGTCACCGCCTTTTTCTCAATGTCCGGCAGATCTTACCATTCCGTTTTTATGATTCTTATTATAATGCACCGTCGTATAATGTCAATTCCCGCCGAGCGCCCCCGGGCAGGTCCGCACGTAGTGAAAGATATACTGCTGGGCAATGCCCGCGCAGTCGCTGGCGCAGGCGGGCAGCCCGTCGGGGAAAAGCTGTTTCATCGCCCGCCCGATCCAGACGTCCACCGGAAAACATTCTATCCTGCCGCAGCCGTAAAGCAGGGCGCACTCGGCAACCTTGATTCCGACCCCGGTAATTTTCATCAGTTCCGCGCGGGCCTCTTCGAGCGGCAGTTTTGCCAGTTCATCGACCCGGACCTGCCCGGACGCGACTTTTCTGGCCGCGTCGAGCAGATAACGGGCGCGGAACCCCGCCCGCAGTACCGCGAGCTCCTCCAGAGAAGCCCGGGCCAGTGTCTCAGATTGCGGGAACAGGTATTCTCCATTCCCCAGCGGCTCCCCGAACACCTCACAGAGCCGCCGGACAATCCCCTGAATCCGTTTGAGATGGTTGTTCTGGCTGATAATGAACGAGCAGAGCGCTTCCCAGCTGTCCTGCCGCAGAACCCGGATGCCGGGGGCATATTCCACCGCTTTGGCAAAAACCGGATGGACGGACAGCCGCCGCTTGATCGCCGCATAATCACGCCCCAGATCGAAATAATGATACCAGACCTCTTCAAATTCCCTCTCAGTCACACCGCGCAGCAAAATCCCGTCCGGCGTTTGTGAAATGTTACAAACAGTTCTTCCCGTTGAGCCGGTATAGCTTCCGTCGCCCAGCTTCCGCCACCGGAATGCCTGACCGCAGTCAAGCGTCTGTGCAAGGTCAAAATCATCGCAATTGCATAATATAATTCCACTATTCGATTTTTTTATATTAATTATGCTGTCGATTTTTGTCATAAAAGGATTCCTCCGGTCGATTTTGTTTTCTTTTTCAGTATACCAGACCGGGGAAAAAATGAAAACAAAAAAATGCGGACAAAATAAGGCAATCTCTACAAAATCCATATTCCAGATTCTTCCGTTTCAATACTGTCAGTAATGGGAAAATCTCTTCTCAACATGAGCAATTTGGCGCCGAGTGAAAAATTTTCCAAAATCAAATCCACTCTGCAACGCCCGGTTACTAACAGTTTCCACCAAGTTTTCAACAACAACCGGGTGCCGGAAGGCCGGTTTTCAACAATCCAACAATACTGAACGTATATCCGCGATTTTGGAAGCCCGGGAGATTTTTGTTCAAAATGGTAGTTGACAGGAGAATAAATTAGTCCTTCCAGCGAAAAATAGTACGGCATTACAATCTGTATTAAGAGGTGATTTAAATGCTGAAAGGGGTCAGCCAGAAGGTCATTGAGGTGGTGCACACCGATAATCGATATTTTGAAAAGGCCATCCTGTTCATCAGAGTACCGGCGCAGGGCGAAGACAAGACGCTGCTCAAAGAGCGGGCAGGAGAATACCTTTCCCAAATCAACTACCATCCGTCCGACCCAAAGCGCCGCTTCAGGCTGAATGACGGGATAAAATTTCTGCTTGCAGCGCTTGGCGGAGCCGGAATCGCATGCCTGTTCTTCCTGCTTTGACAAAATTCGGGAAATTTCCTGAATTTTTGCGAAAAAATATGGGAATGGCTGGTATACGGTAATGAGCTATGCTATAATAACTTCTGTATAAAATAAACTAATTTTCCGGTTTTCCGGATCAACATACAGGAGGTTGTTTCATGGGGAATTCCAACCCCGGACTGGATCGCGAGGATGATACCCTTGTGGTGGGGAGAAATGCCGTAGTAGAATTACTCAAAGGCTCCCGGCAGGTGGAGTGCGTCTATATCTGCGATGATACACAGGCGAAGGGCCAGCCGGTCTCACGCATTGTCGCAATGGCGAAAGATGCCGGCGTACCGGTAAAAAAAGTGGACTCCCGCAAGCTGGATTCCTTGTCCAACGGGCTGAATCATCAGGGGGTCGTCGCGCAGGCAGCAGCGTTTCGCTACAGCGAACTGAACGATATTTTCACAAAAGCCGGCGAGTCGCCGCCGTTTATCCTGATTGCCGATTCGATTGAGGACCCGCACAATCTGGGGGCGATTATCCGCACCGCGGAAGCGGCCGGAGCGCATGGCATTATCATTCCCAAGCGCGGCGGCGTTGGCCTCACACCGATCGTCGGCCGTACCAGCGCCGGAGCTGTCGAACATCTTCCGGTGGTCCGCGTGACCAATCTGGTGGCAACCATGAAAGAGCTGAAGGAACGCGGTGTCTGGATTTACGGCGCGGACATGAACGGAGAGCGCTGGGAACGCGCCGACCTGACGGGCAGCACAGCCCTGGTCATCGGCTCCGAGGGGTTCGGCATTTCACGGCTTGTGCGTGAAAACTGCGATGTGATCCTTTCCCTGCCCATGCTTGGCCGGATCAATTCCCTCAACGCTTCGGTCGCGGCAGGCATACTGATGTATGAAGTGGTCCGGCAGCGCACCAGACAGGGACAATGACTGATTTTAGAGGAGTGAATGCATCCATGCCGCAGGATTACAATGTTGACGACATACTTGAAGAAATCCGCAGGAAAAAAAGCCGCGCGACACCCTCTTCAGAGGTGCCGCAGCACAGTACATACGAAAACCGGAGGGAAGCGGACTCCTCTCCGTCCCGTCCGCCTCAGCGGCCGCCACGGCCCGCGCAGGGGCAGGCCCCCTCGCCCCGTACGAAAAACGGATCTGTTGATCCCCCGCAAAGGCCGTCCCCCGCGGGGCAGAACGGTTCAAGCCAAAAACAGCCTGAGTTCGTGGGGTACGGCAACATCAGGCCGCTTGGCAGCCGAAGGACCCGCCCGTCTGCGGAAGCGGCGAACCGGCCTTATCCCGGGAGCGTCCCGACGCGACATACCCCACTCCGAGACGATGCTACATATGCGGCGGACAAGCGCAGAGCTCCGCGTGCTCCCGAGAGCACGGGATTTGAATTTCATACAGGAGAAGGCGATGACGGCTTCAGGAAAAACACGCGCACACAGTTTGATTTCGACGCCGCGCCCGCTTCAGGTCCGGCTGCCTTTCCGGATATTCCCGACCTTACCGCCCAGCGGCGTCCGGCGGAAACGGACGGCTTTTCTTTCCAGACACCGGATCTGCCTTTTCCGGAAGACCCCGGAGTGTTTCTGCCGCCTGACGAAAGCTTAGGCGTCGGGGAGTGGACGGCATCCGAACCCCTTCCCGGCGCGGGCGGGGACTTCGGATTTGATTTTTCGCCGGACGCCATGTCTGAAACGGAAGCCCCCGCCCCGCCGCGCGAGACCGGCCGGCCGTCTTACCGCGGGTTTGAACGGCAGCAAGCCCCCCAGCCGAACGATTACCTCCGGCCGGCCTATGGCGAAAACTTTGCCGCGCGGGAACAGGAACCGCTCGCGGATGACCCTTATGCTTCGCCGGAAGACGCGGCGGAAGCGGAAAAAGAGGTCCGTTCCGACCGCGTGGGAGCCGGTATCAGAATGACCGTAGCGGGAATTCTCGCATTTATTTCCGTTTATCTGGGGCTTTCCCTGCAACCTCTGGCGTTTGCCGAAAAGCTCGGCGTTCCGAACGGCCTGCTGTTTTTGCCGCCGTTTATGCTGCCCGAGCAGGACATGCGCATGTTCCTGATCGGCAACCTGGTGATCTGCGTATTGGCCGGCATTGTATGCAGCGATGTAATCTCGCGGGGGATTGTCTCTCTGTGCCGGATGCAGGCCAACTGCGATTCCCCCGCCGCGCTTGCCTTTTTGGGCGTGGTGATCCAGGGAATTATGCTGGTGATTTTCCCTGATGAGATCAGCGGCAACCCTTCCGTCAGCCTTTATTTCCCCGTTGCCGCGCTGATGCTCTTCTTCAGCGCCGCCGGCAGGCGGATGCAGGCGGCCCGCGTGGAACGGAACTTTCACTGTATCGCCGCGGAGGAAACGAAGTATGCTTTTGAGCAGATTGAGGACCGGGAGTTCGCGCGGGAATTTTCCAGAGGGCTGGGGCCGGATGTCGACCGCGTCGCATACAGCACGGAAAGCCGGTTTATCAGCGGCTTTTTCTCACAGGGAAATCCGGCCGACTATTGTGACAGCTTCAGCCGCCTGGTATCGCCCATCTGCCTGGCGGGCGCGCTGGTGGTGGGCATCCTGACCTTTGTCCTGGCAAAAGACCCCTCTACCGCCGTCTCCGCGGCCACGGCGATTCTGTGCATCTGCGCTCCTTTTTCCGGAGCGATCATCCCCAACCTGATGCTGTCCAAGATGTCAAAACGCCTGACCCGTAAGGGAGCAATGCTGTCCGGTTACGACGCGGCCGAGGAGTTTTCGGAAACGGGCGCCGTCATTATCAGCGACCGGGACCTGTTTTCCGAAGAAAATGTCATGCTGCATGGAATGAAGGTGTTTGCGGAGAAGCGGATCGATGAAGCCATACTGGACGCCGCGAGCGTCATCCTTTCCTGTGACGGCGTCATGTCGGGCGTATTTCTCAACATGATCGGCGGCAACCGCGGCATGCTGAAAAAGGTGGACAGCCTTTCCTACGAGGACAGCATGGGCATATCCGCCTGGGTGGACGGAAAACGGGTGCTCATCGGCAGCCATGAGCTGATGCGCCGTCACGAAGTCGATTGCCCTTCCAAGGATTTTGAAAGCCGGTACGCGCGGGACGGGCGCCGGGTGCTCTACCTTGCCAATTCCGGAGAGCTGACCGCCATGTTCGTGGTCAGTTACAACGCCGACCCGGAAACCGCCGAGCTTCTCACCAGCCTGGAGCGGCACGGCGTCTTTGCCTCCGTATATACCAGCGACCCCAATATTACCAGTGAACTGATTTCACTGGCCTACGGCGTAAAAAAATCCAGCGTCCGGATCCTGCCCGCAAAAGTCCATGCCGAGTATCAGGAGCTGGTTCGTCCAAAGGAGCGCACCCCCGCCAAAGGCGTCCATGCCGGAGGGCTCGCGGGCATGCAGCTGCTTTTGAAAGCGGCATCCGCCGTCCGCGGCTCGGTCGTAAGAAGCACGATCCTTCAGCTGATCGGGATTATCGTCGGTTACGGGCTGGTTGCCTTTATGGCGTTCAGCGGCTCGCTATCCTCCGCTCCGTTCAATACCCTGATTCTGTTCCACCTGGGATGGCTGGTGATCAGCTGGATCGCCGCATCGATTGTAAAATGGTAATGACACCCATTAATTTCAGTGCCCGCCGGATTCCGGCGGGCACTTTTATTTTGAAAAGGGGGCATGGTTTACATCCGCGAGAAGAAAATTTGCTGATTTGTGTAAGCATCGTACAAAAACTGGTCATAATTTGTACAATATCAATAGGATTTTTCCTATTATTTTTGCATTGCCGTGGTCCAGTTTTACTTGCCATAAAAAGGAATCGCCTGTATAATATCAATATAATGTCATTTGCACATTTGGGGGGTTCTATCTAATTTTACTAATGCGGTCTCGGATTTTCAGAGAAGCAGATAAAAGGAGTGTATTTTCATGAGACAATACTTGGCGGGAAAAATCAGGAATGTTGCCATTGCCGGGCACGGAAGCAGCGGAAAAACTTCGCTTGCAGAAGCGCTGCTGTTCAAGGCGGGCGCTACCGACCGGTTGGGGAAAGTTTCCGACGGCAACACCGTTTGTGACTTTGATCCCGAAGAAATTAAACGAAAGGTATCTGTCTCCAGCGCTGTCGCGCCGTTTGCCTGGGGCAGCGTGAAAATCAACCTGATTGATACCCCCGGACTGTTCGATTTCGCCGGCGGCGTTTATGAGGGCGTGCGCGCGGCGGAAAGTGTCCTGATCTGTGTTTCCGCACGTTCCGGCGTAACCGTGGGCGCGCAGAAAGCATACCAGCTTGCGGATAAAATGAAAAAGTCCAAGCTGTTCTTTATCAACAAGATGGATGCCGAGAATGCGGATTTTTATAAGGTCCTGGAAGAGCTCAAATCGAACTTCGGCCCGTCCATCTGCCCGATTGTGGTGCCGGTGGTGGAAAACCATAAAGTACAGTGTTACATCAATCTTGTCGATAACAAGGCCTACAAATATAATGACAAGGGAGAACCTTCCGAAGTTGCGGTGCCGGATACGGGGCACCGCCTGGAGGGGCTGATCGGGGCAATTTCCGAAGCAATCGCGGAAACGGATGAGGTGCTTTTTGAAAAGTTCTTCTCCGGGGAAAAATTTACCCGCGATGAAATCATCAAGGGGATCCATGTCGGCGTCCATACCGGAACGATTACCCCGGTGCTCTGCGGTTCCGCGCAGACGCTTGAGGGGATTGACATGCTGCTGGATTCGCTGGTGGACCATCTTCCCTCGGCATGGGAGGCAGGCACGGAAGTCGCGGTTTTGCAGGAAGGCGGATCGGTGGAAATTCCCTGCACCGACGAGGCCCCTCTGGCCGCCTACATCTTTAAAACGGTCGCGGACCCGTTCGTCGGAAAGCTTTCCTATTTCAAGGTCGTCTCCGGAAAGCTGTCGTCCGACGTCTCTCCCGTCAATTCCCGCACAGGCGAGCCTGAGCGCCTGGGCAAGCTGATCTATATCAGCGGCAAAAAGCAGGAGGAAACCGCGTTTATTTCAGCGGGCGATATTGGCGCCGTCACAAAACTTTCTTCCTCCATCACCGGGGATACCCTGTGCGACGCAAAGCGCATGGTGTCTTTTGAGCGCATGGAATTCCCGGCTCCGAGCCTTTCCATGGCGGTAAAAGTGAAAAACAAAGGGGATGAGGGCAAGGTCGCGCAGGGCATGGTGCGCCTCATGGAGGAAGACCCGACCATCCGTTTCGAGCAGAACAATGAAACGCACCAGCAGATTATCTCCGGCCTCGGCGAGCAGCACATTGACGTGATTGTTTCGAAGCTGAAATCCAAATTCGGCGTGGACATCGGCCTGAGCAAGCCGCGCGTCGCTTATCGGGAGACCATCCGCAAGGCGGTCAAAGTACAGGGCAAGCACAAGAAACAATCCGGCGGGCATGGCCAATACGGCGACGTCTGGATTGAGTTCTCCCCCTACGACGGCGAGGAGCTGCTGTTTGAGGAAAACGTCTTCGGCGGCGCTGTGCCGAGGAACTTCTTCCCCGCCGTTGAAAAAGGGCTGCAGGAATCCGTCAAGCATGGCATTCTGGCCGGTTACCCTATGGTTGGGCTGAAAGCTGTCCTGGTAGACGGTTCCTATCATCCGGTCGATTCCTCCGAAATGGCGTTTAAAACCGCCGCTTCGATCGCCTACAAGACCGCGATGCAGCAAGCCTCCCCCGCCCTGCTGGAGCCAATCGGCAATCTGAAAGTTTATGTCCCGGATTCCAACACCGGCGATATGATCAGCGAACTCAACAAACGCCGCGGCCGGGTGCTGGGAATGAACCCGACGGAGGACGGCCTGCAGATGATTGAAGGCGAAGTGCCTATGAGCGAAATGGGCGATTTCTCCACGGTATTGCGTTCCACCACGCAGGGGCGCGGCAATTTCACCCTCACATTTGAGCGTTATGAGCTGCTTCCCGGCCAGCTGGAATCCGCCGTGGTTGAAGAAGCCAGGAAAATGATGGAAGAAGAGAACTGAACGTAAAGCTGAAAAGGCGCTGCCAAATGGCAGCGCCTTTTCATTGCGTGAAGTTTTGAATCCCGCTAGATCCCCTTTTCCAGTATAATACTGATCACCGTAATATCATCTTCGTGGCCGTCGTTTCGCCTGCGCTTCGCTTCCGCGGCAAGCTGCTCGCTGAGTGCTTTCGGATCATCGCCGGTATAATGCTCCAGATCGCTGATGATCCAGTCATAGCCGCTGCAGACTGCGCCGTCCGATGCCATGACAATCCAGTCCCCTTCGCGGAGGGTAACTGTGTTCTTTTCAAAGGATATTCCGCCAAGGATCCCCACAGGAAGCGAGCGCGATTCGACATAGCCCCCCTTTCCCGACTTACGCAGGAAGGTGGGCGCGGCGCCCGCTTTATAAAATTCCACCCTGCCGGAATATAAATCAATTCCGGTAATATCAATCGTGGCGAGCGATTCGTCGCCGGACTTGATCAGCAGCGCGGAATTCACCAGTTTCAGTGCCGCGTCCATGCTGATGCCCGCCTCAATCAGGCGTTTGAGCAGTTCGGCCGTCATGGTGGAATCCACCGCCGCGCTGCCGCCGCTGCCCATGCCGTCGGAAAGGATGACGTTCACCCTGCCGCCCCGGCTGTCCACATAGCTGTAGCTGTCCCCGCAAAGCCTCGATCCGGAATTCCCGATCTGCGCCGCGCCCCATTTGACGGTATAGGCCGCTTTTTCCATAAACCGCAGGGTTACCAGCGTATCGGCCGTGCGTTCCCGTTTTACCGGGTAATCGAATTCACGGCCGCAGATATCCGAAAGCGCCAGTGTCAGTTCCACCGGATCAATGCGCGAAAACTTATAGATCGGCAGCGTCATTTCCAGCGTCATATTGGCGTCGCGGTCCACCGTGCAGGTCACCGA
>JAEXAZ010000129.1 GCA_023394255.1 Bacillota bacterium
GCTGCAGCCCGGTCCCGCTCTGCATGGCTGCCGTAATCGCACAGATTTTGCTGTCCTTGCGGGCCAGCTCCACCAGTCGGTTCCCGAACACAGATGAAAAATTCTCACTCGAACTTTTCATTTTCCCGCTTGCGCAGTCAAAACTGCCCACGCCGTGAAACTGGGCCGGATTTTTCTCCGCAAAGGCATACCCTTTTCCCTTTACCGTGTTGACATGAACGACAACCGGTTTGTTCAATTCCTTCGCGCGGCTGAGCACCTGCACCAGAAGCGGAAGATTGTGCCCGTCCACAGGGCCAAGGTAGTCAAACCCGAAATCTTCAAACATGTTGCTGTGCAGCAGGGCCTGCCGCAGCAGGGTTTTAGAGCTTTTCAGCACATTGCTGACGCTTTCCCCAAGGAGAGGTATATGATCAAGCGTTTCCTCAACACGGTCTTTCAGATACAGATACCCGTCTGTCGCGCGTTTGTTCGCGAGGTAACGGGCAAGCGAGCCTACATTTTTTGAAATGGACATATTGTTGTCATTCAAAACGATAATGATGCGGTCACCGCTGCGGCCGGCATTATTCAACCCCTCGTATACCATACCGCCCGTGAACGCGCCGTCACCAATGACGGCCACCACATGATGAGGATCTTTCCTCAGTGTTTTCGCTTTCGCCAAGCCGCAAACAGCGGAGATGGATGTGCTCGCATGACCGCCGATAAAAGAATCATACCCGCTTTCGGCAGAGCGGGGGAAACCGGAAATACCGCCCTCCTTGCGTACCGTTGAAAAAGCGTCGAGACGGCCGGTCAGCATTTTATGCGTATAGCACTGATGGCCCACGTCCCAGACAATCTGGTCTTTAGGCATGGCAAATACGGTATGCAGCGCAACCGTAAGTTCCACGATCCCAAGATTGGAAGCAAGGTGACCGCCATTTTGGGAAACGGTCTGAATCAGCCGCTGGCGAAGCTCCCTGCACAGCGATTTTTGCTGTTCCAGATTCAGTTTTTTCAAATCCTCGGGCAATTTTAAAGAGCCCAAAAGGTTATATTGAGACAAAATAACACCTCACTGACCGGCGGAAATTATTTGATAGGGACAGCCACCGCGATAATGATTCCAAGAATTGCGCCGCAGAGCACTTCAATCGGCGTGTGGCCGACCAGCTCTTTAAGCGCCTTCCGTTTTTCTCCCGTTTCTTCTTCCAGCTCTTCCAGCTTGCTTCCGCGGGCAATCGTTTCAAATTCTTCCTTTACCATGAGGAACATATCCTTAAAGTCCACCACCATGCGGTTGATGACTTTTGCCTGTTCGCCTGTCGCCCGCCGCACGCCCATCGCGTCATACATTACGATTCCGGCCAGCGTGAGGGAAATTGCAAATTCGGGGGAAGCATAGCCAAGCTTTTTCGCAATTCCCACCGCGATGGCACAAACAAGCGAAGAATGGGAGCTTGGCATGCCGCCGGAACCCACCATGCGTTCCCAAATAATTTTTTTGTTGGGGATATATGCCAGCGCCGTTTTGATCAGCTGCGCGGACAGCCACGCAAGAAATCCGACGTTTATGACATAGTTGCTGGTTATTACTTGTAACGGATTCATAAAATTAGCTCCATTCCGCCGGTACGCATCGGCATATCATGCCCCGGCAAACTGCTCAGCCCGGTTTTCCAGCGAAAACAGCCGCTGCGAAACCGCTTTGCACACCAGAGAAAAAACAGCTGGGATAGCCCGCCGTTAATGGTCGCGTGTCAGGATCATATTGGCGAGCCAGAGCAAAAATTGGTTGTCCGGCAAAGCGGCAATGCTCTGCTTTGCCAGTTCCACCTGCTCCGCGGCGGCTTTTTTTGCACCTTCCACGCCAAATAAAGTCACATAGGTCGTCTTATGGTTTTCATTGTCGCTGCCTATGGGCTTTCCAATCTTTTCCGCCGTCCCAACCACATCCAGAATATCGTCCGTGATTTGAAACGCAAGGCCGCACGCCTTTGCATAGGCATCCGCGGCCTCAGTCATCCGTGTATCCGCGCCGCCCGCGATACAGCCCAGTTTTGCCGAAGCCCTGAGCAGCGCGCCGGTCTTCAATTCATAAAGCAAATTCAGCGTCTGGAGATCAATCTGCTTTCCTTCACTGGCCAGATCAATCACCTGTCCGCCGATCATTCCGAACACGCCCGCCGCGCGGGACAGCGTTTTTATCGCTTCCACAATGCGCGCGTCCGGCAAAGGAGCGTCCGCTGCCGTCTCGAAAGCCAGCGTCAGCAGACCATCCCCGGCCAGCAGGGCATTGGCTTCCCCGAACGCTTTGTGGCAGGAAGGCTTGCCCCGGCGAAGGTCGTCATCGTCCATACAGGGCAGGTCGTCATGAATCAGGGAATAGGCATGCACCATTTCGATTGCGCACGCAAAAGCCACCGCATCGCCGCGCGGGGCGCGGCACAGCCGCGCAAACTCCATCACAAACGCAGCGCGAAGCCGTTTTCCTGCGTCCAGCAGGCTGTAGCGCATCGCATCTATCACCTGCATTTGCAGGCAGGTGCCTTTAAAGGTCAGCCGCTCACGCAAAGCATCGTTTGCATTTTTGGCGTAAAACGCAAGCTGCTCTTCATAATTGTTCATCAGGCTCCTCCTTTGCGGAGGTCAGCTTTTCCACTTTCAGCTTTGCGGCCTCTAATTTTCCACTTGCAAAGTCTAAAAGCTTTACAGCTTCCGTGTACAGTTTAATGGATTCATCTATGGAGAGTTCCCCGCCCATCTGTGCAGCAATTTCTTCAAGCCGTTTAACGGCTGCTTCCAAATTCATCGTCTTGCTCATTCGGTTATCTCCTTACATGAAACTACGGAAGAACAAATCTCCCCGTCTGTCACCCTTATCATCAAAGAATCCCCCGGATGCACCTGTTGGACGGAAGATACAATCTTTCCGGAAACCTGCGTCAGGCTGTATCCCCTGTTCAAAATACGGAGGGGGCTGCGCTCCTCCACCAAGTCTCCCAGCCGCCGGAGCGTCCAGGACAAAGTTCCCAGTTTTTGCTCCATCGCGTTCTGAAGCGACAGTCTCAGAAATTCGAGCTTCCGCTCCTGCCGCAGCACCGCCGCCTGAGGAACCGCCATTGCGGAGCGGGCGGCCGCTATCCGCAGGTTCAGCCGCTCCAGCCTGTTCTCCAGCGCGGAACGCGACCGGTTTTGCAGGTCGTCCAGATAAACCTGCAAATCCCGGATGTTCGGCGCCACAAGTTCTGCGGCTGCCGAAGGGGTCGGCGCGCGCAGATCCGCCGCAAAATCCGCAATGGTAAAATCCGTTTCATGGCCTACCGCGGACACCACCGGGATCTCGCTCGCCGCAATCGTACGGGCCAAATTCTCATCGTTAAACGCCCACAAATCTTCAATGGAGCCGCCGCCCCTCCCGATGATGATTACGTCGCACGCCTTGCGGATATTGAGGGTGCGGATGCCCGCCGCGACCGTTGCCGCAGCCCCTTCCCCCTGCACCTGTGCGGGATAGAGCACAACCGTCGCCACCGGGTAACGGCGGGACAGGATGTGAATCATATCCTGCAAAGCGGCGGCGCCCTCGCTGGTCACGATACCGATCCGCTCCGGAAATGCGGGAAGCGGGCGCTTTCGCTGCGGGTCAAACAGCCCTTCTCGGCTGAGTTTTTCCCTAATCTGTTCAAAGGCAAGGTGCAGGGAACCCGCGCCGTCCGGCTGCATATCCGTAGCATAAAACTGGTAGCTGCCGTCCCGCTCATACAGGGAAACCGACCCGCTTACAATCACAGACATCCCGTTTTCCGGCTGAAATGGAACCGAATCGGCATAACTGCGGAACATGACCGCTTTAATCGCCGCGTTTTCATCCTTCAGGGTAAAATAAAGATGGCCGGATTTATAATGCCGGACGAAATTGGAAATTTCTCCCTTTACCAGCAGACCGGAAAGCAGGCGGTCGGATTCCAAGATGGATTTTACATATTTATTTAACTGAGAAACGGTAATCACAGAGGGCTTTATCATATTTATAAACCTCCCGCCTGTGAAATACAGGCAAGAACAGCAACCCCGGCGGCATTATCGGAAGAAAACTGCGGTTCCGCGAAATACCCGCCATATTGGCGTGTAATTTCCGTTCGTATGATGGAATTCGACAGGACGCCGCCTGAATAGACAACCGGCAAATCGCCGTATGTTTCTTTCACAAATGCAGTTATATGTTCTACTGCCGCAAGAATGCTGTCAATACAAAACCTGGCCACATCACAGGAAGCCGCACCGTCATCCAGCATCCTGCGGCACTGGTTTTCTACGCCGGAAAGGGAACAGTCCGTCCCGTGAAACGAAGGCTTGACCCGGTAACGCTGTTTTGACTGGAGCGCAAGCTGTTCCAGCTGTCTGCCCGCCGGAAACGGAAGCCCCAGCATGGCCCCTATCCGGTCCACGGCCTGTCCGGCCTTCAAATCAAGCGACCGGGCGATCAGCTCCACCGAAAAAATACGCTCCCGGTCCGGGCTGACCAAAAGGCACTCGGTCGTCCCCCCCGAAAGGTGGAAGGCGGCAAATTTCCGTCCGACCAGTCCAAGCTGCCCGGAAGAAAACAGCGCGGCCGCGATATGCCCGGACTGGTGGGAAACGCAGGTCAGCGGCAGACGATTCATCGATGCCAGCGTCCTGGCCGCCAGTTCGCCCACAAGAAAGCAGGGCATATAAGAGCCTTCCGCATCCCGCGGCTTTATGGAAACCCCGACTCCTGACAGCGCCAGATGCTCACCGGCCCGCGCCGCCAGCTCTTCCATAATTTTGCCAAGCTGCTTTACATGCGAAAAAACGGCGTCGCTTTGCCGCAGGCCAAGTGCACCGTCTTTTACGGCCAACAGCCGCTTATTCTGCACAACTGTGCGGGTCTCGCTGTCATACAGCGCGGCAGAGGTTGTATAATTGCTGGTATCCAGCCCCAGAAAGACCGCCACCGTTACTGCGCTTCCTTTAAAGCCTGGGCGGCGGCATCATAATCTTCAACCGCCTTATGCTCATTTTCAGCTTCTTTTGCAATCGTTTCGGCCGCTTCCTCCGCCGCCATGGCCTCCGGGATTTCCTGGCCCTTCCCCCTGACGTATGCCCCCAGCACTCCGTTTACAAAAGCAAAATCGTCCGCGTTGCCATATTTTTTCGCCAACTCTACCGCCTCATTGATCGATGCCCCGACAGGGACCGTATCAATGTGGTCGATTTCCCACATGCTCATGCGGATAATGGAAAGCGCCACGCGGGACATGCGGTTCAGCTTCCATCTTTTCGAATAGCCTGCAATGGCTTCATCCAGCCACGGCAGATGCCCGGTGACGTCTTTTGCAAGCTGGTATGCATAATCATCCACTTCTATGTTGCGTCCTATCACGGCCTCCTCGATAATCTCGTCTATGCTTTCATCCTTGAATGACCGCTCAAAAATCAGCATAAACGCCTGTTCACGGGACTCGCTTCTTTTCATATGTTTCTCTCCTGTTTTCCTGACGAAAATACCATCCTGATAAAAACGGGCAGCCGCATTATTCCTCCGGCTGCTCCCGCAATGGCTCATCAAATACGATCCCGGCAATGACAATGTTTACACGGGAAACCACGATTCCGGTCATGTTCTGAACCGCCTCTTTCACCGTGCTCTGAACATTTTCGGAAACTTTAGGGATATTGACGCCCGATCTCACATTGATATGCAGGCAGATCACCGCCACATCATCATTCAAATCAATTGAAACCGGCCTCGCGCTTTGTTTTTTTAAAAGCCAGCCCTTCAAATTTGTGGCGAAAGACGCCATGGAAACCACCCCGTCGATCTCAAGGGCCGCGTATCTCGCAATGGTTGCAATGACTTCACGGGAAATTCTCAGGTTGCCTGTCGACTGGCTGACATCATGATTTTGCATATCCGATTCTCCTTCTTATGACAGAAAGCGATGCCCGCTTCCACAGTTTCACCGTTATAATCATACAGTATATTATAACATAATTTTCCGAATATACAACCTTATATGCAAAGAAAAAGCCCGCTTTTTCGCGGGCTTTTTCCGATGTCACCCCTTAATTGATCTCAACAATGGAGATGTTCTCGACCGGAACGCTGGTTTCTTTCAGGATAATGTCCTTCATCTGGGCAACTTCCTCAGGTTTGAGCCCTTCCGTCTTGACTACGACATCCACGCCTTCCGTATCGTAATAAACCATGCAGTCCTCAAAGCCTTTTGCTTTGATCAGATTTTCAATCTTCCCTTCGGTTTCCACGGATTTCGCGAGCTCCGTGGCCTTGAGCACCATTTCCGCTTTGATGTTCGCATCCACAGCGGCATCTGTCATCATATTTTTCATTGTTTCAATCGCTTCGTCGCGGGTGCGCTGGCGGGTAACCTTTGCCTCAGCGAAATATGCTTCCCCGTCAACCGACGGGTCATTTGCGTCTACAAGCTGGGCGTCACCGTAATTTTTATCATTTTCCGCCGCGGAAGCGGAAGTTAAGGCGCCGTCTGCCTGCGCGAACTGATAATTGACATAGACGGCAAGCCCCAAGCCCACAACAAGGGACGCCAGGATAATTTGTTTTTTGCCGATAATCATATTCATACAGGGTTCCTCCTCATGCAATTTACAGATTATTTAATTGGGGTAACACAGACTCTATTGTAGGGAATGCCGAGCGCGGTGGTAACCACACGGGTTACCCGTTCCTGTACAACCATGCTTGAAGCCCCTTCGCAGACCACCACCACCCCCTGGATGGCCGGTTGCTTCTGAGTTTTGAGCAGGGCTTCCCGTTTGCCGCTGCCCGTGTCCACGACAATATACTTCTGTTCGAGATTCTGCTGCTGGGTCTCCCTTTTCACCTCATCCCCTTCATAGCTGTTTGTCTGGCTGGCATTTTCATTTTGTTCCACCGCATAAACGTATTCCACGCCGGTTTCCGCCGTAACCATTACCTCGCATCTGCCCACACCCTGCACCTGTCCTACCAGATCGGTTAAGCGTTTTTCAAGCTGTGCCACATATTCCTGCGAAATCTGGTCGGCGCTGCCCACCGACGGATTATTTTTCGCTCCTGTTGTTATGAAGCTTGAGAGCAGGATTAAGCCCATCCCCGCAATTCCAAGAACAACCAGCAAACGGCTTTTCCCGCCTTTCATCAGCGCGGAAAATTTCGTTTTCAGGCTGTCGCCCGTGTCCAGGGTGTTCATGTGCTCCCTCCTCTTGTATAACCTATACGTATGTCCACGCCGAGCGCTTTATGCAAGGCATCGCGAATCTCATCATGTCGCGGGAAATAACTTTCGTCGAGTTCCAGTTCACACTCACTAATAATTATGCCGCCCTCGCCGTCCTCATGAACGTTTATGTAAATTTTATTTGCTTTTATCCCCAAATCTTGCAAGGTATCCTCGGCAGAATTCCGCAGGCTTTCCGTTGCAAGTTCCTGTCTTTGTTCCTCAACAGAGGAATTCAGACGCTCCGATCTTTCGGTAATATCCTGCATCATGCTGTCCGGCGGAGTCATCTCAAGCGCCGGAAGCGAAAGCGCAATAGGGGACAGCAGACAGGTCAGGAAAAAAACGCTCGAGGTAACCTGAAAAATTTTCTGCAGGCTGGATTTTGGTAAAATGAGCTGTGCAAGGCCGCAGGCGATTGCCGCGGAACAGATCCCGAACGCCCATTGTCTGATACTTTCCATTCCTTAAACCCCCGTTGATGCCATCAGAACCAAAGATGTAGAAATAATGACTAAAAGCGCAACGCACAGGCTTACCGC
>JAEXAZ010000171.1 GCA_023394255.1 Bacillota bacterium
ATCCCCTCCTCGACCGATTCCTTGCCGGACTTGATAAGCTCCACCGCCAGCCCCTTGCGCTTTGCGACCCGCACGGCCACCGTATCCCCCACGACGACATCAATATCCATTCCCCGGATATTGTCTATCTTTTCCTCGATTTCATGTTCAAACGTAAAGGGAAAATAACAAATATCCAGCCCCATGATCTCTTCAATGATCTTAACGCCGGAGATGACATTTTCCGCCCCGATCACAGCAATCCGGTTATTTTTGTATTTGTATACGGCCCGCAGGATATCGTAGGCGCATACCTCCACCTCGACGACCGGGAGCTTGAAAGATTTCCGGAGCAAACGTGCTGTACCGCCCCGGCATATAATCACCTCTTTATTGGAAAGATCGCATTGTTCAATACGCCGTACCGCTTCATACAGCTCGCCTGATACAATTTCCATGTTTCCGCCCCGCTGCTCTGCCACCAGATGAGCAATCTCAGACATTTCGGTATAGGTAGCCACAAATAAAATTTTATTGAGCATGCTGCTCCTCCTGCCTTCTCTGATAAGACGTTCCTTTTAATCCGCCGGACGGCGAATCCCTGCCGCCCATTATTTTCTATATGCATATCTGAAAAAAATTATTATGACCAAACATTATGCCGTCAAACTGGAATATTTCATTATATTTACATAATAGTATGTTAGCATTATAAATGACATATTTCAACAGAAACTCTATCGTTATCTTCTCTTTATAGAAAGCGGATTGCTAAATATTCGTCAAAATGACTTGACAGAAAGAAGAAATGTGGTTAAAATTTAAGTTAGCAATTGCTAACAATAAAATCAGGAGGTATTGTGCGCAAATTTTTATGGATAAACCCGGTCGCAGCTGAAATGTATGACTCCCCGGAGTTGAGAGAAACGTTGGCGAACAAAGGGTTTGAGATCGTCGCCTGTCGGCAGGATCATATTGCCGCCGTAAAAAAGAAATATCAGCTTGCCGTTGAAACGGCTCGTTCATGTGTCGCGGACATGAGGTGTCCCATGGCTGTAAGCTACATAAAGAGGAACTATGCCCCTGACTTTTTGGAGTATCCCGATATCGAACCGATTCTGATACACTGTGCGAGGGAGCTGCATGAAAGACTGTCCGAAAAAGGGTTTTTATACATCACCACACCCTGTGCGGCGCTGCGGGAACTTGGAAACAGCATCGGGCTGCCAAAGGCCAGGTTTTACACCTGGGCGGAGTTTGCACGGCGGGAAGCGATCCCACTGCGCAAAAAAGCATTGGACAGAAGCCCCATTCCGCCCGGCTTCTTTGCGGAATACGGAAAAGAGGCAGGCGTGTTGGACAGCCGTAATAAAATAGACCTTTATTTTTCCAATCTGTTAGATCCTGCGGAAAAAAAGGTGCTGGAACTGCTGTACTGCCCTTGCGGCTGCCACCATGGCGACGGAGTATAGGGGGGAAATGATGAAAACTTTTTGGAAAGCGGCTTTGCCCGTGGCGGCGTTGCTTTTATTGTGGCAAGCGGCGTGCAACATGGAAATATGGAGCCAATATGTTTTGCCCAGCCCGCAGCGGGTATTCCAATCGTTTGGGGGCATGTTGGGGGACGGGACGCTGTTCCGGCATATCCTTGTCAGCCTGTGGCGCGTGCTTTCCGGCTTTTCCATAGCGTTCGTGCTGGCATTCCTGCTGGGGATTCTGGCAGGCGTGCATCCTTCCTCCGCCCCGTTCTATAAGCACATCGTGGAATTTATGCGCAATGTGCCGCCTCTGAGCCTGATCGCGCTTTTAATCCTGTGGTTCGGCATTGGGGAGACCTCCAAGCTGATTATCATTGTGCTGGCCTCGTTCTTCCCGATGTTTCTAAACATCAAAAAAGGGCTGGCCTCCTGCGACGTCAAGCTGCTGGAGGTAGGGCGTTCCCTTAATTTTTCCAAAACGCAGCTTTTTCTGAAAATCAGGCTGCCGAACGCCCTGCCGGATATTCTGGTCGGGATGCGCGTGGGGCTTGGTTACAGTTGGCGCGCCATCATTGGCGCGGAGATGATCGCGGCTTCCAGCGGGCTTGGATACCTGATTCTGGATGCGCAGCAGATGTCCCGCTCCGATAAGGTGATTGTTGGGATCTTCGTCATCGGCCTTGTGGGGTTCCTATGTGACCGCCTGTTTTCCTATGCGATACAAAAGGTGCTGCATGGAGGTGTTGACGATAGCTGGAGTTAAAATCGAAACGCTGTGCAAAAGTTATCAGGTAGCCGATAAACAGCTGCCGGTACTCAATGGCCTGACAGCGGAACTCCCGGAGGAAAGCATTACCGTGATTCTCGGCAGGAGCGGCTGCGGCAAGACCACGCTGCTGCGGATTTTGGGCGGGTTGGAAGGATATGACAGCGGTTCCCTCACGGTGCCGCACCACAGCAAAATCGGCATGGTCTTTCAGGAGCCGCGGTTGATGCCATGGCTCACCGTCTGGAAAAACATTGTGTTCGGCTTGCCAAAAGGCCGCGTCCCCGAGCAGGCCGTGCGCGGGTTAATCGAAACAGTAGGTTTATCGGGCTTCGAAAAAGCCTATCCCGCGCAGTTGTCCGGCGGCATGCAGCAGCGGGCCGCTTTGGCGCGCGCGCTGGCCTATGATCCCGAGCTTATCCTGATGGACGAGCCTTTTGCCGCGCTGGATTACTTTACGAGGGAAACCATGCAGAACGAATTGATCCGCATTTACTCCCTGCAAAAAAAGAGCGTCGTTTTTGTAACGCACAGTATCGACGAGGCGCTTCTGATCGGGCAGAAAATCATCATTTTGGATCATGGCCGTGCAGAGCGGGAATTTTCCTTGTCCTGTTTCCCTTATCCAAGAGACCTTCTTTCCCCCGAGCTGATTGGGATAAAGAAGGAAATTATAACCATTATAAAACAAAGGAGCAGTCTATGAAACGCATTTTATCCGTACTGATGTCCACTCTGATCGCCGCTTCCGCATTGACCGCCTGCGCCGGTTCCGGCCAGCCGCAGGCAGGAGGGGAAGCTTCCCCCGCCGTGTCCGAAACTTCCGTACCGGAGGCTTCCTCTTCCGAAGTCTCCCCGTCCGGGGATTCACAGGAGACTCCGCAGTTCACCGTGGATAAAATCGGCATTACTTATGTAAAATCCCCGCTCAACGTTCCCTCCATCGTGGAAAAGGAGAAAGGCATCTTCAGCGAAGCATTCTCCGAATACGGGCTGCCGGTGGAATATTCCAATCTGACAACCGGCCCGGAACAGACGCAGGCGCTGGCCTCCGGAGATATTCAGTTTCTCTATGCGGTAGGAGCCACTTCCGTGATCCTGTCCGCGGCAAACGGCGCCGATATCAGGATTCTCAGCATGTACAGCCGTTCCCCGGAAGCTTTCCGCCTGTTTGCCGGAAAAGACAGCGCCATCCAGTCCGCGGCGGACCTGAAAGGCAAAAAGGTTGCCGGTCCAAAAGGCACGATCCTGCATGAACTTCTGGTCGCCTATCTGGCGACAGCCGGTTTGGCAGAAAGCGATGTGGAATTTGTTTCCATGGGAATCCCGGACGCACAGGCGGCACTGGTCGGCGGCGCAGTGGACTGCGCGCTCCTGGCAGGCCCAGCAGCCTATAATATGGCAAAAGACGGTTATCAGATTGTCACGACTGGGGAAGGCCTTGTGGACGCGACTATTGTGGTTGCCGCCAGCGGTGAATTCTACGAAAAAAATCCGCTTCTGGTCAATCGGTTCGTCGAAGCGCAGGCGCAAATCCAGCAATACATGGAGCAAAACCCGGAAGAAATTCTTGAAATGACCGCAAAGGAGACCGAACTGAGCATTGACGCGGTCAAGGAGATGTTCCCAATGTACGATTTCAGCACAGAAATTACGAATCAGGACATCGCATCTATGAAAAAGACCGAGCAATTTATGAGAGATAACGCAATGATCGAAAATGCTGTGGATATCGACAGCCTAATTCTGAAAGCAGAATAAGCACGAGCGTGCAGGAAGAACCATCCCGAGGTATAGGTTCAAATCCTGCCCACACAATCACGAAGAGGTGGCTTAAACCTGATGTTTAAGCCACTTCTTCGTTTTTTCTTGAGAATTTTAATCAGAATAAACATCAATACATTTCACAGCGGCTTTATGGGCGGGTCTGTTTCTTTATGCATGTGTTTGTTCATACAGCATTACCCCCTGCAGAATTTTATACTGATCTCTCGGATCGTCGTCAAAAGTATCGCTGAATTCCGGCTTTGAGGTCCCTGCTGTCCGCTGTTCGTAGCCGGCGCCCGCAAATAAAACGCTGTCCGGAATTCCCGGATATTTCCCGAAATACCCGTACGTGATGTTCCCAAGCGCATCCTGATCCACAATTTCCCCGTCGAAAATAAAGCCGGAGTTATTTTTGTAAGGTTCTCGGTTTTTTAAGTCCAGTATCTCTGGCTTTCCTCCCGGTATTTTTCCTCATACTCTTTCATGAGCCGCAGGATTTCCCCGGCCGTGTCCCCGCCAATTTCATAATAGCTGTACGGCTTGAAAAATCCGCGCTGTCGCGTATTTTCATCAGTTCAAGCAGTTTGCGGTCGGTTTCGCCGATATTCGCAGTATCGAGTAAACTGTTATTTTCCTGTCTCCCGGGCTCTTTTGTATTCGCGGGGCGTAATCCCTATATACCGCTTAAACACTTCCGTATAGTAACTGGCACTTGTAAACCCAACGGAAAGCGCCGTCTCGGTGATGGTGCCGTCAGGCCTTTCCAGCAGGGCGATGCTTTGTTCAACCCGGTACCGCAGCAGATATTCAAAAGGCGATTCACGCATGTAATCTTTGAAGGAGTGGCTGCATTCGCTTTTGGAGACATTCGCGGCCCGTGCCATGTCGCGCAACGTGATTTTTGACTGGTAGTTCCCATGGATATAGGAGAGGATACTTTTCATCCTGTCATACTTTTTGGCGTGGACGTCCGGGTTCAGATGACAGTCTTTTTCATTGATATAAAAGAGTTTCCATGCGGAAAGAAGCAGCGCGGTAATCTCAATTTCGAAGCCAAGCGGGCGCTCCCGATAAAGCAGATCAATCTCCCGAATCTTCTCTAAAACCGCGCTCTGCCAATTGCCGTCGTCGCGGAACAAAAATGACGGCAGCGATGGGT
>JAEXAZ010000246.1 GCA_023394255.1 Bacillota bacterium
GTGGTAATGTTACCACCGACCGCTCAGCCTGCCAAAGAACCCATCCAAGCATTAAGCGAAGGATGGGTTCTTTCCACGCAGGAAAATAAAATTATAAAAAACCGGGATAAATCCGATAGCGCGTAAAATTTGTGCAACGTCTAATCCGGGTTTACAAGAGAGCAGAAATCACCCATAATGCTGCCATTTTGGCAACGGTAACACCCGATAACGCTAATTTAGTCATCCGCATAGTTTAGGGCAATGCCAGGTAACGATCATTCATGATATCGTATCTTTCTTTTGTACATCTTGTCCGCGACTACTAATCCGCTGCAAAATGACCTCATCCGCGGGACAAAACTCGTACAGTGGTATTTCATCCACTGTAATCCACCGAATATCGTTATGCTCCAATTTTTGCGGTACACCCTCGGCAATCGCGGCGTTGAACAGTGTCAGATGAACCGTGATATCGGGATATTCATGTGTCACGACCATAAATTCGCTGCCTACAGCCAGTGTGACGGCGAGCTCCTCTTGGCATTCTCTGATGAGCGCCTGCTCCTTAGTTTCACCCGGTTCCACTTTGCCGCCGACGAACTCCCACAGCAGCGCCCGTGCCTTTGTTGCTGGGCGCTGGCAGATCATAAATTTATCCTTATCCCAAATCAGGGCTGCTACGACTTCGATCATTTACCCCACCACCAATTTATTTGTCTTCTTCAAAACTTTCGCCGGGATTAGCCTATTCAGCTTCCATGTAATACCCATCGGCCTTGAGTCCTCGTGACAGACACAACTTGCCGTATCGAGATAAACGTGGGCAGCCGCTCTACGCTCTCGCGCGCGGTGGCAGGCTTTCCGAAATCCAGGACACCCCGTTCTACACAGTTGGCGGCCATCTAATACGGTACAGGCCCTCGCAGCTTTGCATCGCCGCCTTTTAACGGCCTTGCCGATTTTTTTGCACTTTACGACAAGTATATACTTTTTGACGAACAGTTGCAACCTGAGATTAGTTAAATTGTTCCATTTCAACGGACAAAAACCCATCAGGGGAGTGCAAGTTGCCATGTTCGCTTCTACACGGTATAATAGGGACATCACCTTTTACCCGAAGGAGGGAAAGCCGGTGCCTACTCGCATTGCGCCGTTATTTGCTGGACGGGAGGAAGCCAACGCATGATTTGTGAAATTTGCAGGGACGAGGCGTTTCTCGCCCAAAAGGCCGAACCGGCCGCGGCGGACGATCTCGGTGTGGCGGAGGATTTGCTGGAAACGCTGATCGCCCACAAAGATGGCTGCGTGGGCATGGCGGCCAACATGATTGGAGTCAACAAGCGCATCATCGCCTTTGATAACGAGGGCAAATACATGGTACTGTTCAACCCGGAAATCATCAAGAGGTCCGAACCCTACGAGGCGGAAGAGGGCTGCCTGTCCCTCGCCGGCACCCGAAAAACAAAGCGCTTCAAGTCCATTAAAGTGCAATACCAGAATGAGAAGTTTCAGACTCGTCTGAAAACCTTCACCGGCTTTACGGCACAGATCGTTCAGCACGAAGTGGACCACTGCAAGGGGATTCTGATATAGTCATAGGAGTGTGTAGTTATGAGTAATCTTGAAACGAACATCCAATCCCGTCTGTTTGCCCTGCAAGATCTGAAATACAAAGACTTTCAATGCGGGCTGATGCCCACGGTGGCGCCGGAGCGGGTGATTGGCGTGCGAACACCGGAACTGCGGAAACTGGCGAAGGAATTGTTCAAAGAGCCGGAAACGGCAGAATTTTTAAAAATGCTTCCCCATTCCTATTATGAGGAAAACAATCTCCACGGCTTTCTGGTGGAGCAGATCAGGGACTACAACGCGGTGGTGGCGGCAATAGACGCCTTTCTGCCCTACGTTGACAACTGGGCCACCTGCGATCTGATGAGCCCCAAGGTGTTCAAAAAACACCGGCAGGAACTTTTGCGGGAGATTTGGAGATGGATGGCTTCCGACCGCACTTATACCATCCGCTTTGGCATCGGGATGCTGATGGCACACTTTTTGGATGAGGATTTTGCGCCCGAGCACCCCGCCTGGGTGGCGGGCATTCACTCGGAGGAGTACTATGTCAATATGATGATCGCCTGGTACTTTGCCACGGCGCTGGCCAAGCAGTGGGACGCGGTGATTCCTTATATCCGGCAGAATCGGCTGGACAAATGGGTTCACAACAAGGCAATTCAAAAGGCTGTGGAGAGCTACCGTATCACGGATGAACAGAAAAGCTATCTTCGCACCCTGCGGGTGAAGTGAGATTTTAGGAAGAGATGGAACTGCAGAAATAGTCGAGAGGTTTCTTTGAAAAGCTGTAAAGCGTGTTTGTACAAGTCATTCAAAAGCCAAAGCGGAAGGTCATGATCAGGCGGGGAATCAAAGTGAAGAACGACTTTCCCTACTGAGAGGAGGCGAATTGCGACGGACTTCTCACTAGCATGGATTCCCTCTGCGGTGAGCCGGTGTGCCTGTGGCTGCCGAACGCATACAAAAAACCGAATGCCTCCACCTATGTGCAGGGTGTGGAGATGGCTGCGACTATAACGGAAAACTGAAGGCTTTGACGTTATCACCCTGCCCACAGCAGAATACCTGATGTTCCAGGGAGAACCATTTCTAGGCTATCGTTGCCGTGCAGCAAGCAATGAACCGATACGACCCCAGTGTGATCGGTTACACCTGGGATGATACCAATCCCCGCGTTCTGATGTAGCCGCGCGAGGAGCACGGCTACATCAGGCTCCGACCAGTCAAATGTGTGAAAATCATCTCGGAAAATGAGTTTGGGCAAAGCGGATATCCGCTCTGCCCATCTTCAAATTGCACGATGCTTTTAAAAATGCTGGATCCGTACCTATAACGTTGTGTTCAGCCTGATCTTAATTAAAGGGTTCCCGTGGGATAATATACATGGAATGCTCCGCCGTAGCCGAGTTTTTCTGGCCGGGTTTCCTCTCCGTTTAACGTATTCAGCAGATAATTGACGCAGTATTCGCCCAATTTTTCAGGGGAAAGGCCCTCAGTGATAATTGCTCCGGCGTTGATATCCATGTCCCCATCGATCCCGCCTACTGCTTCGTATGTCTGGCTATTCGAGCAAACTTTAATGACTGGCACAAAAGGATGTGCCAGTGGATTGCCTCGACCGGTGCTGTACATGACAACCTGTGCTCCGCAAGCCGCGAGCCCCGTTACGGAGGTAGGGTCATAACCCACGCCGTCCATAATAATCAACCCTTTTTTATCCCCGACAGAGTCCGCATAATCAATCACATCGACGACAGGCGTGGTACCGCCTTTTTTGGCGCAACCCATAGATTTTTCCTGAATCGTAGTTAGACCCCCCTCAATATTGCCCTTGGCCAGCGCGCGGGCGCAATCGGAGCCCATCAACCCTCGTAGGCGTTCTTCTTCAGTATAGATCATGTTGTATACTTTATCCGCGACTTCCTTGCTGACTGCACGATCGGCTAGTATCTTTTCGGTTCCGATGAGTTCTGCCGTTTCGCTCAACAAAGCAGTCCCGCCGTTTTTTATAACCCAATCGGAAACATAGCCGATGGCCGGATTAGCGGTAATTCCAGATAAAGCGTCTGAACCGCCACACTCCGTACCGAAAATCAGTTTGCTAATAGGAACGTCCACTCGCTTACACTTTTTCGCTTCCTCCAGCAAGGACTTCGCCGCTTCCACTCCATTTTCAATTACCTTTTGACCACCGCCGTCATACCGTACGATGTTTACAAACACAGGCTTACCGCTTTTTTTGCGGATTAACTCTGCCATGTCTCTGGCATCCTGATCCTCACAGCCGACCCCAATCAGCACTACCCCATAAATGTTGGGGTTCGACATGGCGTTCACGAGTATTTTCCGCCAACGTTCATGCTCGCCGGGTGCGCTACACCCGTAAGTGTGGGGTAGCGGAATTAGTCCAGGGACCTGCTGAGCGATCCGATCGACCACGCCGCAGCCGCAACTGGCGTTGGCAATAGCCACCACATGATTCCGAATTCCCACTTGACCGTCTGGCCGCAAATAACCTTTGAATGTTACCATTATTAAACTCCTTTCTCAGCCGCTAAACCGAGATTATTTCATCAGTTTTTCCGAATCCATGTTATGCACATGGACATAGGCGCCGACCTTGATGCTTTTGGTGGTATAACCGATTATCTCACCATATTTGTATACGGTTTCATTTTCGGCCATATCTTTCAGAGCAATCTTATGAGGCATTGGGATCGCTTCACGCGCCTCCACGGTGCCGTTCGAAAATTGTACAATGTCACCGATGTCGACATCCTCACAAACAATACCGACGTTATCGCGCGGATCGATCTGCAACCCTCTTTTTACTGACATGCAAACTCCTCCATTCAAAATTATATAGTGGTTAACACAAGGAAATTGGACCGCTCATAAACAAAATAAGCCACGGTTCCGTCCTCGGTTCTTTTCTGTTGTTGTCGTAATAGGTTAATCGGTGGCACTTATACTTTTGCTTTTGGAGCCTTTAAATTTAGCGCATCCGAACCGCTTTGCCCAAAAACTTGTAACAATTGGTGCAAGTATGGCCGTAACAATAACGGACGTAGCTACAGCCGAAGTGGTCACGGCTAGAGAGGACGCTACCGTCTGGTCAAATTCGGCCAGGATGGCGGGAGTTGCTACTGCATTGCCAGCAGTAGTGGTGAGCGCCATTGCAGCATACCCGGGTCGCTTGAGAATAACACGATCCGCAAAGACGGTAAAAATAGCGGTTATGATAACGGTAAGCACCCCTAATAGGATTCCGGTCAAGCCTCCTGTCACAATATCCCCTAAACTGAGTCCGGTGCCAAGCCCGAATGCAAAGAAAGGAATGGAAAATGCGACGCCTGGAGCCAGAAATTTGCGCATATCGGAATCAAGATTGCCCAAAAGAAAACCCAGAAAGATGGGGAACACCGAAGCGATAATGGAGATAATGTCCCAATCTCCAAGCCCTGCGACCCCCCAGCCGATCAAGGTAAAAAAGGGACCGTCATTCAACGCCAGTAAGGAATAAGCACCCATGTCGTCAGAATCTCCATATACGGACACAAGGCCCATATAGATGCCACCGTTGCTATTTGTTACGGCGGCAAGCAGCATAATTGGCGTGATACTCAAGATGGCGGGAATATGGAACACCTGATGCATCAGCAGGGCAGGGATGAAGCCTGCGAGGAACTTGAAGAGCAGCAGCACGGCTCCGCGTTTAAGCGGTTCTCCAGCCTTTTTAAGGTCTATGGTCGAACCCACACACAACAGGCACATGGCCATAAATCCATTCGTGCCGGTTTTCAGGAGTCCCGTGGTGAGCCCGCCGATGGTGAGCAATTGAGGGAAAAATGTATTGACCAGCATGCCGAAGAACAAAGGGACAACCATCATTCCGCCAGGAACCTTTTGCACTGTCTTGAGAATTTTTATTGACATTTCCATCTCTCCTCTTTCATGATTCATGTTTTCATTGATCGTTGCTACGACCGGTATTGGGCTCAAATCCTCCACCAGCGTCGGGCAACCGCCTTTAGATACGTGAAATCCATGTTCAATACAACACCGTCAAACCTGTCCGCAAAGGTTTTTTTAGCTGTGCCGGCCTCATGAGATATGCCGAGGATCCTGTTAAGAGTAACCACATAATTCGAGTGGACGGATTGCGCCAATCCCGATATCGGCGGTCATAAGAATAGTATTGATACCTTCCCAATTCAAAATTTTTCAAGAAGCCTTTTGTTTGCGTTCTCAAAAGATTCCAGCGACCTGCCTACTAATTTGTTCTCCAGCTCGAATGCCGGAATAGCCGAAACACCCCTCCGATGAGATAAAATCACGGTTTTGTAATAAGCCCTCACCTCCTCTATCGGTCTTATGAGAGGGACGATAACCGCCTTTGCTCTGGCATGGATGGCACGGTGTAAAATTCTGGTGTAATCAGAAATCCGCACGACAGAAAGCAGACAGATCGACTTTGACGCGCGGATATACCCAAGAGCATCTTGTAATTGTTTTACTGACCCGAATGTGCAGGATGCTCTCCGATCTCTTTTATCAACGCCTGGAACGCATTTGTAAGGATTATGCTATCCATACAGAGCGCGGTTCCATCGAATTCATCGTCAAAGTTCTTTTTTGCGGCTTCCAAGCTTGGGGAAAACACAATGGCGAGCTTTCCCGCATTTTTGCAGGCGTTAAGAATTCTCTTGCGAGCCTTTATAAAATCGGGGTGGTTAAACTGGCCGGGAATCCCCATGTCAGTAGACAAATCATACGGCCCGAGAAAGATGCCGTCTATTCCGTCTACGCTGAGGATCGTTTCAATGTTTTCCAGGCATCCAACCGTCTCGCACTGCGGTATAATTAAAACCTCTTCGTTAGCTTCCTGAAAAAATTCGGTCAGTCTGCCAGCGCTTTTTTGGGACCACTGGGAGTTTCGGGAGTACGGGAAACAGTGTTTCCCCATGGGATAATATTTTGCCTGTTCGATCAGCTTTTTGATTTCTTCGACGCTTTCAATGCATGGTATGATAATCGCCTTTGCACCGCAATTAATAACACGGTGCAGCGAAGGCCGCGTATAGTCCGGGACTCTGACCATGGGGACAATCCCCATTGCCTCGGCGGCGCGGATAAATTCCATTGTATCCTGATAACTGAACATCCCGTGCTCCATATCAACAACAACAAAATCCAGTCCGGCCAAAGCCAGACATTCGATTGCTGTTCCGCTACCGAGGTGAGAAACGGTTCCCACAATTTTCTGTCCCTGTGACACTTTCTCTTTCAGTTTAATCGCCATAAAATTCTCCCCCATCAATCTTTTCATCATCAGCGGACAGTTGTATTTCCTCCCGAGTATGATATAATGTGCATATAAATTCATGCTTGACCGCTGTTTTTATGTGATTATTATACTTGGGACAAATGCTTTGCGTCAAAATTTGAGCAAATCATGAAACCTCCCCCGGAGTTTGCCTATAGTATGGTTCTTTGTACCCGTAATTTTAATTTTATGATTGTTTTTTTAAAAGGCTTTACATGCCGATAACGAGGAGGATTGTTTTTGGAACAAAAGGATTTAAAAGAACAACTTCGAGCTAATCCTTTTCTGGCCCTTAACGACATCATATATCAGTTATTGTTCGATGACATCATCTACTTACGGATTCCGCCTTCATCTAAAATTAATGAGAAGCAAATTGCCGAAAGTCTCGGCGTTAGCCGTTCTCCTGTGAATACGGCTCTTCAGCGCCTATGTGACGATGGTTTGTTGATTAAAGACGGCCGAAAAAACCTGTATGTAGCACCAATGGAGAAGAAAGAATGTCGCCAGCTTTATGAATCCCGTATTGCCTTGGAGGGATATGCCGCTTATTTGTGTGTTTTCAGGATTGAACCACCGCAAATAGAACATTTGGAACAAAGCATTGAAGAATTTGAAAGGGCCATTATTGAAGATATCACAACGCAGGCAAAATATGACGCCCTTTTCCATTCCATTATTATTGATTCAGCCCAAAATCCTTATATTGCGGCTATGTACAAAACGACTGAATATGCATTGCTGAGGTATCGAAATTTACTCTGCCATGAAGTGTCACATGATTCTTTATGTTCATTTTTGCAGTTATCGTGCAAAAGTCATCGGGCTATTAAAGACGCCATTAAGCTGGGGTTTGCAGATACTGCCAGAAAAGAAATGGAACGCCATATTGCAACAATGCTGGATGCGATTAGAGAATGGAAATAGCGCAATATTAGTGACAGCCGACCAAAAGAACGCGTTTGTTCGTGGACGCCATCGGCCTTTTGATGGGCATGGCTGCACTGGCGGCGACTCCCGTTGGATGATCCGCACCGAAAAGTCCCCTTTGGGAAGGGGAGACCATAATAGCCTGGACATCACAGGTTGGGCAGCATGGGATCGAGTGTCGAACGCCGTAGTGTGCGAGGGGGAATTGTTCAGATATAACACAGGTAAAGTCCAGAATCCTGATGCAGATGAATTCATAGCCATCCACAGAGTATATTATATCAGTGCAGGGCAGTTTGTTTTTCTTCGTAGTAGGCGGTGAGCAGATTGTCTAGCGCTGCGACTGCCATATCTTTGCCGACGCATTCCGATGGTACGGAATACTGATTACCGCCGTAGGAGATGAGGCAGTTTCTTTGTACCCCGCGCATTGATTTTGTCGATGATATATTCACATTTAAGAGGGTTAAAGCCCTCTTTTTTTAGTTTCTCGAGAGGGATCCCATGGTCGTAGCATGGGCTTTTCCGTCGCCCTTGCCGCACCAGACCAAGGCCTGTGCCCACCCTCGAAGCCCTACTCCCGTATTTTTCCCAGAATTCGCTTCTCTGAGTATGGCACTTCCTCCAACCATACTGCCATGCTTCTTGTAGAGTGTATACCGGCTGCGTCTCGCTCCGGGCATATTTCTTGATCTCCCACGGGCCGGTATTGTAC
>JAEXAZ010000285.1 GCA_023394255.1 Bacillota bacterium
GTGTACAAGCGCGCGGGTAATCACCGCCGGGCCGTAAGACGCATACGCCCCCGTATCCCCAAACATTGTCACCTGATGCGCCATCAGCCTGCCGTCTTTTTTCGCGCCCGTTTTTGCCGTCATCACCATTGGATGCCGCTTGGAGGACACCATCGTCGATTCCGCCCTGCGGCGGATCATCTTGACCGGGCGGCGGGTATAAAACGCAAGCAGCGCCGTATGGCACTGGACGGAAATATCCAGCTTGCCGCCGAAACCGCCGCCCGTCGCCGCCTGGATGCTGCGCACGCGGCTGTTGGGCAGGTTGAGCATCGCCGCCACCTCGCCCCGGTCGAAATGCGGGTTCTGCGTGGAGCTGTAAAGGGTCACAACCCCGTTCTGATACCGGGCAATGCCGGCTTCCGGCTCGATAAACATATGCTGGAGCATGGAGGTCCGGTAGGTGTGCTCTACAATCACGTCGCTTTCGGCGAACCCCTTTTTGATATCGCCGTGAACCAGCGTCTTATGCTGGAGCACATTGGTGTTCCCGTGGACTTTCGGAGAATCCTCCTCAAGCGCGCGCTGAATCGTCAGGACCGGCTCGATTTCTTCATATTCCACCCGCACCAGCGCAGCCGCACGCTCAGCAAGCTCACGGGTCTCCGCTGCCACGAGCGCAACCGCGTCGCCGTACCGCCGCACCTTTTGCTCCGCCAGGACCGGCTCGTCTTTGAGGATAATGCCGACCAGATTGCGTCCCGGGATGTCCTTCGCCGTCAGAACGCAAACCACGCCGTCCAGCGCAAGCGCGGGCGATGGGTCGATTGCTTTGATAAACCCCGCTACGATTTTGCTGCGGACCACCGCCCCGTACAGCATGTTTTCCAGATAGAGATCCGCGGCAAAGCGTATGTTGCCCATGACCTTATCCAGCGCGTCTTTTTTGACGGGGCTTCTCCCGATTACCGCTTTCTCCGTCATACGGGTTTCACTCCCCCGCCCATCCATTCCGACGCCAGCTCCACGGCCTGCGCGATCTTCGCATAGCCGGTGCAGCGGCACAGATTTCCTGAGATTGCGCGGTTGATTTCCATGCGGGTCGGATACGGGTTCTTTAACAGCAGCGCATGCGCGGTCAGCAGCATTCCCGGCGTGCAGTAGCCGCACTGCACCGCGCCGGCTTCCATAAACGCCCGCTGGAGCAGAGAAGGCTGTCCGTCCTCCGCAAGCCCCTCCAGTGTCATGATCTCACAGCCATCTGCCTGTCCGGCCAATACCGTGCAGGACGTAACCGGATTCCCGTTCAGCAGAACGGTGCAGGCCCCGCATTCGCCCTCCCCGCATCCTTCTTTCACACTGAGCAGGCCGAGGTCTTCGCGCAAAAAATCCAGCAGGCGGGCAGTTGCGCCGGTTTCGCGGCGCACCGGTTCCCCGTTGACGGTGCATTCCACAACAATTTTATTCATACAGCCCACCTCCCCGGCATGGCAGCTTCGCCGCGCGCCGCATACTGCGCCAGAAGATCTTCAAACACATGTTCAAAAACGCCGCGCACGCTTTCCTTTTTGTATTCCACCTCAAGCGGCCGGTGCTTGATGCTCTGATAGACAGCTTCGGAAAGCAGGCCCATGCAGCCAAACAGTGTGCCGCGTGTGACAGGCCGTCCGACCAGATATCGTTCCACTTCCGTAAACCGCAGCGGAAACCGGGCAAGCGCTCCGCCGCGTACAGACGCATATTTGCAGATACCAGCCGCGTTCCAGCGCAGAACCGCCGCGCCGCTGATATCCACAATGGCCAGCGCGTTGCGTTTCCCAAGCTTATAAAACGTGGTGGCCGTGGTTTCATCCGGGCATTGAAAAACGAGATCGGTCAGCAGTTCATCCGGTTCGATGCAGGGGACGGACTTCTGAGCATAGTAATCCCGGAGCTTCACAGCCCTGTCCCCCCGGAGGCTTTTTAAAACCAGCGACGCATCCAGCGCCAGCAGGGCGGTGATGGAATCCCCCGCGACCGAGGCATTGATCACATTGCCCCCAATCGTGCCCAGATTGCGGATCTGGGGAGATCCCACTTCCGCACAGGCACCCGAAAGCACCCGTACCCGGTCACGCAGAAGATGATTCTGTTCCAGCTCCGAAAAGGTGCTGCCCGCGCCGATACGGACGGTTTCCCCGTCACCGGACACACCATGCAGCTCCCTAATCCGGCTGATGGATATGACATGGCCGGGGGAGCGCCTCCCGTCCCGCAATTGAATCACGGCGTCCGTCCCGCCGGCAATAATCATGTTGTCCTTCTTTGTCTTTGCAAGGATTTCCAGTGCTTCCGTTACCGTTCCCGGTGTGTATAAATCAAAATCGCTGTGCATACTCAATCCCTCTTTTCCCCATCAGCAAAGGCGCTTTCGCGGGACAAAATCTTTGTCCCAGCAAAAGCGCCTTTGCAGTTGCAGGCATATTGCCATTTTCTTTGCTATCAGTGTAGCCCGCTCTTTTTTATTTGTCAACGGAACCGGCCGCCGGGATGCTTTTTTCTATGTTCTCAACAATCCCGTTTCAGGATGCCTTTCCCTCTTTCAGCTAAATGACGTATACACAGCATAATACTCAGGACAGATATGGCAGAAAAAGACAGCGGAGGAATGCCGGCCGGATGTTTTAATCCAATCGCACTTTCACCACTGCTTTTACAATGGGTTCCCTGACCTCATCAACAGCGCGTTCCGGCATATGCCCGTCGTCCGGAAGGACAAGGGCAAACAGGTCGCCGGTCAGCGTGACCGGCTCACATTTGCCTTCAAAGTAATAGACGTCGTTTTCAGGGTGAGGGTCGATCATTTTGAGGTTGTCGAGGGGGGCATAACAGAAATATTCTTTTCCGCTTACCACCATTTGAATATCGGCATACAGATGATGGTTCTCCAATTTGCACTCCGCCAGAGGGAAAGAATCATAACGCTTCACAAGAATATATACATCATCCCCGTCAATCGGGTATTTACCGGTTTCCATTTTGGAGATGTCGTTTTCCTGCAGATACTTCAGCCCGGTTTCAAATTTTGCTCCCAGCCCATAATATAAATAGGCATTCTTTAAGTGGTCAATAATCATCGTATTTGCTCCTTTTATCCAATTTGTGTGCCGGTTAGCTTCTCATAGAATTTTGCAAGCGCACTGTGATCCTCCTGCCCGTATCCATCCGCATGCAATGTTTGCAGCATTTCCATTACCGCCGCGGTCAGCGGTACCGGTGCTCCAACCTTGTGGGCGGTTTCCAGGGCATTGGTCAGGTCCTTGATATGTAAATCCACCTTAAATCCGGGGATATAAGTGTGTGCCAGCATCATAGGGCCCTTGGCGTCCATTACGGTAGAGCCGGCCAGCCCGCCCCGGATGGCCTGCAGAACCAATGACGGGTCCACCTTGGCTTTCGCAGCCAGCGTCAGCGCTTCCGCCAGGGCTGCGATGTTCAGCGCGACAATCACCTGATTGGAAAGCTTGGTCGTATTGCCCGCGCCGAGTCCTCCGCAATAAACAGCGGAAGCGCCCATCTTCAGCAGGATGTCCTCTTTAACCTGATGAAATACGGCTTCATCACCGCCCACCATAATCGACAAGGTCCCGTCGATGGCTTTCGGCTCGCCTCCAGACACCGGCGCGTCAATCATCTTAACACCCGATTTTTTGCACTCCGCCCCGATTTCCTGCGAAACCAGCGGCGCGATGGAAGACATATCGATCAGAATATCGCCTTCCCTGGCACTTTCCAATATCCCGTTTTCACCGCAGACGACAGCCTTCACATGGGGCGAGTTTGGCAGCATGGTAATGATTGTCCGGCACTGTGCGGCAA
>JAEXAZ010000076.1 GCA_023394255.1 Bacillota bacterium
GTGCGGATAACCGTATCGTTCACATCAAACAGGTCGGGTTTGATCTCCAGCTCGCCGGCCTCAATGCGGGCAATATTCAGCATCGAGCGAACCAGGCGGGAAAGCCGTTTGATTTCCTGCGAAACAATGTTCAGATAATAATCCCGCTTGTCGTCCGGAATCGTGCCGTCAAGAATACCGTCGATGAATCCGCCGATGGTGGTCATCGGGGTGCGCAGCTCGTGGGATACATTGGCCGTAAAGGAACGGCGAGTGGTTTCCGTGGTCGCCAGGGAGGAGGCCATATTGTTAAACGAAATCGCCAGCTGCCCGAGTTCATCGTAGCTTTCCACAGGGACGCGGATGGTGAAATCCCCCTTGGAAAAGCTCTGTGTCGCGGCTACCATTTTTCGCAGCGGCCGCACAAGGTCCGCCGTAATAAAATATACGGCGGCGAATGCCAGAATTAACACCGCAAGAGAGCTGACCATGAACATTTTCAAAATTTCCTTCAGAAACACCGTGAGCGCTTTTGCGGAGGCGGAAACGAATACCACGGCGGCCGACGTGCCGTCGTCGCGGTTTACGGAAATGCCCACAGTATAATGGGCGTCGGGATAAAGCCCGCCCATTTTACCAAGCTCCTGATAACCGCCTTCTGTGGAGGCTTTTTGGATAATTGCCGTCTGGATCATCTGGTTTACATGGTTGGCGCCGGTGCCTTCGGCAAACAGCAGCAGCTCCCCTTCCGTGTTGGCTAAATAAATATCGGCCTCAATGGAATTGGCCAGAATGGTGTACATGGGAAGCACGACCTGGGGGGTTACCCTTTCAAACGAATTGTTCCGGATATTGGAATAGGTCAGCGCCGCAGCCTGACGGGCATTGTGCTCCAAAAGCTTATACCGGTCCTGCTTAAAGTATTGCGCCGCAAACACCAGCAGTACCGCGCCCAGAATCGTGATGCTCAGCAGGATAATGGATGCCACTGTGACAAAATGCTTGCTGAACAGAGTTTTGCGCATATTGAATCGTCCCCCCGCACATTGATGCAAAAACGGGCCGGACACCGCCCGACCCGTTCCCCGGTTCTAAAATCTATTCTTTTACTTCGAATTTGTAGCCGACGCCCCACACGGTTTTGAGCGTCCACTGCTCCGAAACGCCTTCCAGCTTTTCGCGCAGACGCTTGATGTGGACGTCGACGGTGCGGGAATCGCCGTAATACTCGAACCCCCAAACTTCGTCGAGCAGCTGGTCGCGGGTGTAAACGCGGTTGGGGTTGCTGGCCAGATGGTAGAGCAGCTCCAGTTCCTTGGGCGGCGTATCGATTGCCTTGCCGTCGACCTTCAGTTCGTATTTGGTCATGTTGACCACCAGCTTGTCGTAACTGACTTCCTTGACGTCGCTTTCAGCCGCGGATTTTCCGGTCCGCCGCATGATCGCTTTGATACGGGCGACAATTTCCTTGGGGTCAAAGGGCTTGACCACATAATCGTCGGAGCCAAGCTCCAGACCGAGCACTTTATCAAAAGTTTCGCCTTTGGCGGTAATCATAATAATCGGGCAGTCGGATTTTTTGCGGATTTCGCGGCAGACCTGCCAGCCGTCCAGCTTGGGCATCATGATATCCAGCAGAATCAGATCCGGCATCTCGGAGGCAAACTTTGCGAGCGCTTCTTCGCCGTCGTTGGCGATTGCGAGCGCATATCCCTCCTTTTCGAGATAAAGGCGGAGCAGTTCACAGATATTGCGGTCGTCATCGCAAACCAGTATCTTTCCGGTAGACATTTCAGTTCCCTCCGTTTTATGCGATAGTCTGATCTTTTTTGCCTAACAATATAATACCACAATTATACAGCAAAATGATATACATTGGTGAATATTTTTTGAACTGGGCTTGTCCAGTTTCCGAATTATCGCCGCGTTCCGCCGAAAGAAAACGGAAAGCCCCCCTTGTGAAAAGAGAAAAAGAACGCTATAATATAAAACTGTATGGACTGCCGGGCGCGGGGAACGGGTTTGCTCTGCGGACGGCCTCTTATCATTCGTTGCTTCGCGGATAAGAGCAGCTGTCATCTATTATGTGCCGGCGCGGAGCGGCAGATCGGAGTTTCAGAATGAAATTAGGGATTGTCGGGCTGCCCAACGTGGGTAAATCGACTCTTTTTAACGCGATTACCAATGCGGGAGCCCAGTCGGCCAACTACCCGTTTTGTACCATAGAGCCGAATGTGGGAATGGTAGCCGTGCCGGACGGGCGCCTGGATGTGCTCGCAAAGATGTACGACCCCGATAAATACACGCCCGCCGTCATTGAGTTTGTGGATATTGCCGGCCTTGTGCGCGGCGCTTCCAAGGGCGAGGGGCTGGGAAACAAATTCCTCTCCCATATCCGTGAGGTGGACGCGATTGTCCATGTGGTCCGTTGCTTTGAGGACGGGGAGATTGTGCATGTGGACGGGGAGATCGGCCCCAGACGGGATATCGAAACCATCAACCTTGAACTGATTTTTTCCGATATTGACCTTGTAGACCGGAAGATCGACCGGGCACTGAAGGCCGCAAAAGGCGGCGACAAGACGCTGGCGTCGCAGGCCGATGTGCTCAAACGCCTGAAAGCGCATCTGGAGGAGGGCAAATCTGCCCGCAGCTTTGCCTGTGACGGGGACGAGCGTGAGGCGTTTGAGGATGTCCCGCTCCTGTCCGGAAAACCGATTATTTATGCCGCCAATATGAGCGAAACCGATTTTGCGGGCGGGATTCAAAAAAACCGCTATTTTCACGAGGTCGAGGAGATCGCGGCGGCGGAAAACAGCGAAGTGCTCCCCATCTGTGCCAAAATCGAGGAGGAAATCGCGGGCATGTCCCCCGAGGATAAGCTGATGTTTCTGGAGGATATGGGGCTTCATCAGTCCGGTCTTGACCGCCTGATTCAGAAGAGCTACTCCCTGCTGGGGCTGATTTCCTATCTGACCGCCGGAAAGCAGGAGGTCCGTGCCTGGACAATCCAAAAGGGAACCAAAGCGCCGCAGGCGGCGGGCAAAATCCATTCGGACTTTGAAAAGGGTTTTATCCGCGCGGAGGTTATCGCGTTTGACGATCTGGTGAAATGCGGTTCGATGGCGGCGGCGAAGGAAAAAGGGCTTGTGCGCTCCGAAGGGAAGGAATATGTATTTCAGGACGGTGACGTCGTCCTGTTCCGTTTCAACGTATAGCGGTGCGCAGGGGGACACCCTCGCGTGCACGGAAATTACCGCCGATTTTGTGATCAGCTAAAAAAACCGCTCTTCCGGAATCCGGAAGAGCGGTTTTACGGTTTTTATCAAGCGATGGGATTGGTCAGCGTCCCGATTCCCTCGATGGAGCATTCCACGACATCGCCGGATTTTAGAAATTTGGGAGGCGTGAACCCCATGCCGACGCCCGCGGGCGTGCCCATGGAAAGGATGGTGCCCGCTTTCAGCGTCATGCCCTGTGACAGCTCGTGGATGACATGGGCGATGCCGAAGATTAAAAGCCCGGTTGTGCTGTCCTGCCGAAGCTCGCCGTTGACGCGGGACTGGATTTTTAAAACAGGCGGCTGCGCGAATTCGTCGGCGGTCACAATCCAGGGGCCCATCGGGAAAAAGCCATCGAGGCTTTTCCCGAAATACCACTGCTTGTGGCGGTTCTGCAAGACGCGCGCGCTGACGTCATTGGCGACCGTATAGCCGAGCAC
>JAEXAZ010000258.1 GCA_023394255.1 Bacillota bacterium
GCGATGGGTTCTCCAATATCGGATCAATGTACCGTTTCCTGATTACGCCTTCCTCCCGCCCGAACACCGACGGGTCCAGCGTGATGGCAAAATACGAACAGCTTTGATCGTCAATTGCCCATCCCATATGCAAAGAGTTTGCGTTTGAAAACAGACACTCGCCGGCTGATACGATATAATCTTTGTGGTTCACCTGAATCTTGATCTTTCCGGAATACACATAGGCTAATTCAATCTCTTTGTGCCAATGGCAGGCAAACCGTTCCCCGTTGTAATAGAGGATATCTTCATAGCCGATGCTGAAGGGAAACTCCGCCGTTCCGTGCATTTTGACCTCCCGCCGGCTTTCGTCCGTAACAATCTCCCGTTCCATCCCCAAGCCCCCCAATTTTGCAAGATATTGATATAACAAAGCAAAAAAACGATATCCTATAGCAGTTATCTGCATTATACTAGTATTAAGGCAGATGTCAACTGCCTGAAAAGTTTACAGCGCACAGGCGCAAAAGCGGCGGTGAAGGATGGTGGGATAAGATGCTGCGATGTGTCATTTTTGATATGGACGGTACGATCGCCGACACGCTGCCGTTATGCATCACCTGTTTTCGCAAATCGATTGAAACTATCTCCAAAAAACGGCTGACAGACAAGGAAATTATCGATACATTCGGGCCCTCCGAAGAAGGGACCATTTCCGCATTGCTGCCCGGTCACTTCGAGGAAGGGTTAAACCTCTATCTGAAGTATTACGGGGAACTCCACCCCTTGATGTGCCCCAGACCATTCTATGGGATCTCCTCCCTGTTCTTTCTGATAAAACGCGCCGGTGTCAGGATTGCGCTTGTAACAGGGAAAGGCGAAAAGTCCCTGAAAATTACTTTGGGGGTTTTGGGATTAGGGAACTGGTTTGACTGGATGGAAACCGGAAAGCCGGAAGGTCCAAGCAAACCGGAGGGGATACAAAAGGTTCTGGATGCGCTGAAAATCCTTCCGGACGAGGCGGTATATATCGGAGACGCGCCCAGCGATATCCTTTCGGCACGAAAAGCTGGCTTGCCGGTCATTTCCGCCGCATGGGCGGCGACTGCCGATATTGAGGATTTGCAAAGGCAAAAACCCGATCGGATTTGCTTTACGGTAAGGGATTTAATCCTATATCTGCGTTCGACGTACAATCTTTGACAGGATGAAATCGCCTCCATTTGCGCCACCCGCCGGCCGGGTGGTTTTTTTATATCTTCCGGATGATTTTGGAAGCTTCATCGGTCTCTTTTCGCATATTTCGGCTTTCTGCCATCAACGGCGGGCCCTGTAGTTCAGCGTTTTAAATCAGCGAGGAAATTTTTGTATGAATTGCTTGTGTAAGAGCTGAAATTATGATAAAATATATTAAATTTTTTGTTCTCTTTGTGTGTTGTGTTCCACATGCAAATAGCGCAAAATCAGCTAAATGCAATGCGTTTGCGGACTGCAGGAAGTCGAATTTTGAGGAGGAGTTATCTTGTTAGAGCAGATGAACAGTTGGATTAATTATGTCGATGGAATTGTTTGGGGCCTTCCGCTGATTTTATTGGTAATGGCAGTGGGTATCCTGTTAACCTTACGCACGGGCGTGCTTCAGGTGCGGCATCTTCCCAGGGCGCTGAAGTTCATGGTGAAAAATGAAGAGGGCGGAACCGGTGAAGTTACAAGCTTTGGAGCTTTATGCACCGCTCTTTCCGCAACAATTGGAACGGGCAATATCGTCGGCGTCGCCACGGCGCTGGTATCCGGCGGCCCCGGAGCATTGTTCTGGATGTGGATGGCCGCGTTCTTCGGCATGGCCACAAAATATGCCGAAGGGCTCCTGGCAATCAAGTTCCGTAAGATCGAGCCGGACGGCCATGTTTTGGGCGGGCCTTTTTATTACATTGAAAACGGTATGGGCAAAAACTGGAAATGGCTTGCGAAGCTGTTCGCTTTTTTGGGCGCTGCCGCCGGCCTGTTCGGTATTGGTACATTTGTTCAGGTGAACGGCATCACCTCGTCCATTCAAAACTTTTTTGACGCGGACAGCGTGAATACGGTAAATCTGTTCGGGCATGCCTATTCCTGGGCGGTTATTATCGGAGGCTTAATCGTTACCCTGTGCGCCGGCCTGGTAATCATCGGCGGCATCAAAAGAATTGCAAGCGTTTCCCAGGTAGTTGTGCCATTTATGGCAATCATCTATGTCGTGGTTTGCTTGATGATTTTGATTTTCAACCTTTCAAAAATCCCCGCCGCGGTTGTAGAGGTCTTCCAATCGGCATTCGGACTCAGAGCAGTTGCCGGCGGAGCGCTTGGCACAATGCTTGTAGCAATGCAAAAAGGTGTGGCAAGGGGTATCTTCTCAAATGAATCAGGGCTTGGAAGCGCTCCGATTGCCGCCGCGGCCGCGCAGACGAAGGAGCCTGTCCGGCAGGGGCTCGTTTCAATGACCGGTACCTTCATTGACACCATCATCATCTGCACGATGACCGGTCTGAGCATCGTACTGACCGGAACCTGGGATATTGGATTGGAAGGCGTTTCCGTCACCACGGCGGCTTTTCAGCAGGGGCTCCCGTTTAATTCCAATGTTTCTTCGTTTATCCTTATGATGTGCCTGGTCTTTTTTGCCTTTACCACAATTATCGGCTGGAACTATTACGGCGAACGCTGCCTTGAATACTTTGTGAACGGAAAACAAAAAGCCATCCTTGTTTACCGCTGGTTATATATTTTCGCCGTTTTCATCGGCCCTTACATGACGGTCGAGGCAGTTTGGAATATTTCCGACATTTTTAACGGAATGATGGCTTTCCCGAATCTGATCGCGTTGATTGCTTTGAGCGGTGTTGTTGTCCGGGAAACCAAAACATATTTTGAGCGAAATACAAAAATCTGACAGACAGGTCTTCTTTCGAAAAATGATGGCGGCGTTGTGTAAACAATGCCGCCATTGTTTTTTTACAAACAGACAAAGCGCCGTCGGTTCCCGACGGCGCTTTGTCTAAAACTGATTTTTTTTAACGGAAATCAGGGTTACTGGAGAGTTACCTGATATCCGCCTTGCGGAGGAAATCCCGTAAGGGATCTTGCAAGCACATTTATCATCCACAGGTCAGTACCTGTTCTGATAATGATTATATTTTAGGATACGGCTGTTGAAAACGAATTGATTCTTGATTGTTTTTAGATGTTTCTTTTATGGAAATTATATGAAAATCGCCTTGTTACCGTGCTTTACCTGAAAAAAATGGGTCTGTGTTCTTTGCTGTTTTGTTTCGTTGACTTCCAGTATCGCTCCATTTATAATAGATATAGCTGGAAAAAACCATCCATTTTCTGACTGGACATATGATTGAATTTTTAGGAGTTCCCAATAGATAAAATGAACAGGAGGTTTCACTATGACCCCAACAATTCTTCTGGCAGCGAACGAAGCAGATCCTTTCTCTGCAGAAACCGTACGCCAAAACCGCATCCGATTGACGAAGCGAATGTTCGACGAAGGCTGGCATGTTTTATCCGCCACGTCGAAGGAGCAGCTTCTGGCAAAGATCACTTCCGATCAGGATGTCACCGCCATTGTACTGGATGGAACCGGGCGGATAAATACCCAGGATTACAGCGATTCCGGATTGAGATCTTTGCGGGACCTTACCGACGCGCCGATTCTGATCATTACCGATTCGTCTGATGAAAGAAGCGACCTGGATATCTTAAACAGCGGCATCGACGGATTTCTGCACCAGCCGGTCAGCGATTCCATGATTATTGCTTACATGAAGAATCTGCTGAAACGAACGGGCGCCTTTGTGCGCAAAAAGATTGAATACGGAGGCCTGTACATTAACCAGTCCGAGCATACTGTCGAGGCAGACGGCATTCCCGTGACCCTGACCCCAAAGGAATTTGAACTGCTCTTTTATTTTGCGCAAAACCCCAACCTCGCGCTGACGCGATATCAGATTTTGAAAAATGCATGGGGGTCCAGCTACGACGGCAGCGAGCGCACCGTTGACAGCCATGTCAAATCACTGCGTGGAAAATTGGGAAAAATGGGGAACCATATTCTTACCATTCGTTCTGTCGGATATAAATTTACTTACGACAAACCTGTAGAGGCCGAAAAATCAGTATGATTTCGGTTTCTTTTTTATATTCACAAATTTACAATAAAACCGGAACACAAATCTCATCAACAATTCATTGAAAACTCACTTGTTTTTTATAAAATAAAGAAAATCCCACCTGTCAAACTGGCAGATGGGATTTTTACGTAATGGGTCCGGAGCAAATCCATAAGGCCGGTCAATCATTTATGATGCAGGAGGGATTTTGACATGTCTACAATATTGGTTGTCGATGACAGCCCCAAAATTCGCCGTTTGCTGGAAATATTCCTGAAAGCGGAAGGCTTTGAGGTTCTTCTGGCAGAGGACGGGGCCCAGGTTGCATCCATTTTGGAAAGCCACGTTGTCAATCTGATGATTGCAGATATCATGATGCCAAACCTTGATGGATATCAGCTGATAAAAACGATGCGGGAAAATCATAACGAAATTCCCGTATTGATTTTGACGGCCAAATGTACCTTTGCCGATAAGAAACAGGGATTCGATTTTGGAGCCGACGATTATATGACAAAACCCGTTGATATCGAAGAAATGCTGCTGCGCATCAAAGCACTGCTCAGACGCAGCAGAATCTATACGGAAAACAAAATTGTTATTGGGGATATTGTGGTGGACCAGAACAAACTGGAAGTGCAGACGCCGGACATCTCCCTAATCTTACCGCAGAAAGAATTTTATCTGTTATATAAGCTGCTTTCCTATCCGGGAAAGATATTCACGCGTCAGGAACTGATGGATGAAATTTGGGGTATGGACAGCGAATCGACGCCCAGAACGGTTGATGTCCACATTAAACGCCTTCGAAAGCACTTTGAAAACGTAAAAAAATTCGAGATTGTTACTGTGCGCGGAATTGGTTATAAATGTGTCATCCATACGGAGGAAAGAAAATGAAACGAAGCATCTATCTGGAGCTCGTGCTGATGATGACTGTCATCATATTTTTTACGATAGCGATCCCTTCTGTCGTCTTACAAATCAAAACGGACTTCGCCATAGAGAATTATCTGCAAACCGAGGTAATCGATCATGCCAAAAACAGCATTTCCATCATGGAGGATTACAACCTGCCGCCGGCCGCTTTTCTAAAAATGGTTGATTTCGATTTTATTTATACAGAAATCAGGGCGGACATTTCTTCATTAAACCTCGGCAAGGAAAATTGGCGGCAGTTAAGGGATGAACAAATTACGCTTTTGCAGGATCGGAATCCAACCCGTTTCACCGCCGTCGCAAGTTATGGAACTGATTATATGGTCATGCGTTGGGATGCCGCCCCCCTTTCCAAGACGGTAAAGCGCCTGGGCTCTTTCTTCATCGGCTGTTCGCTGCTGCTCGGTTTTGCCACTACGCTGATTGCGGGGCGCTATGCGACAAAGGTATACCGGGATTTAAGGTTCGCCACCCAGAAGATTGCCGCGGGAGATTTTACCCAGATGCTGCCCGAGCGCCGGCACCCCGAAGAACTGGTCTCCCTGATTGACAGCTTCAACAAGATGACGGTTCAGCTGCAAAGCATAGAAATGCTGCGCAGCAGCTTCATATCCGACGTTTCCCACCAGTTCAAAACGCCGCTGACCGTCATTGAAGGGTTTGCGGGGCTGTTGGAACATACCGGCGACGAATCGGTTCGGATTGAGTGCGCCGAAGCGATCTCCTGTGAAGTTCATCGCCTTTCCCAGCTGACCGACAGCATTCTCCTGCTTAACCGCCTGGACAACGGGACCTTTCCCCTGCAAATGGCTCCCGTATCGATCGATGAGCAGATACGTCTGGCGCTGGCCCTGAACGAAGCAAACTGGAGCGCCAAAAATTTGGACATCCATGTCCGGCTGGAGAAATTTACCGTTAACGGAAACGATGCGCTGCTGTCACAGGTCTGGATAAATTTAATCGACAACGCGATTAAATTTTCGCCCCCGAACGGCTCCATCCTGATTACTCTGAAAAAAATCGTCCCGAACCACTGTTCCGTCAGTGTCAGCAACGGCGGCACCCCGATTCCGCGAGAGAAATTATCGCATATTTTCGAAAAATTTTTCAGGGCAGACAGTTCGGGAACAACCGAAGGCAGCGGGCTTGGCCTTTCGATCGTGCAGCGGGTAGTCCAGCTGCATCACGGGTCGGCTGAGGTTACCAGCGATGCTGAAACAGGCACGACCTTTACCGTCTTTCTATAGACGCCGAAGGCTGCACAAATATGGCGATTCCGCTTACACGCACGGCAAATATATAATTTATACAAAAAAGGTTCACATTATTTTCACATTTAGGTTTCTAAAGTTAACCTTAGTGAAATATTAGTCCTTTATAATAGAAAATATTGAGAATTATGGAAGAAATATCTAATTGACAGGAGGAAATACCAAGTGGTTGTGACCGCTCTATTGGTAATGAGAGAAGACGAAGAACGAAGAAAGATTGCATCACAGCTGATCGACCGGGGGTTTCGGATCGCGGAGGCACAGGATGCGGAAACGGCTGCAATCATATTAAATGAAAATAACAGTATCATTCTGACGCTTGCCGAATTTTCCCTGGAAAAGGAACGCAATTTCCCGATCTGCAAGACAGCCCGTGGCAGCAGCCACAAAACATTCGTCCTTTTGTTCGGGTGTGAAACCGGCGAAGACGAGCTGCTTTGTTTCCGGCACGGAGCTGACGACTGCGTACGGGAACCTTTTGACCAGTCCCTGCTGCTCATGCGCATCGATAAGCTGACGCGTCCGGAAGGGGCCAACGAACAGGGCGACATCGTTTTGGGCGGGATACGGATCAGCCCCCGGGAGCATCTGGTGGAAATCGACGGCCAGCCCGTAATGTTGACGCAAAAGGAATTTGACCTCCTTTACTATTTCCTTGTAAACCGGAACCTTGCGCTTTCCCGCGAACAAATCCTGTTTTTTGTTTGGGACACCGATTACGAGGGCGGCGAGCGCATTGTTGACAGTTTTGTAAAATCCCTGCGCGATAAGCTGGGACCCTATCGGAAAAACCTGTGCACCGTCCGCAATGTCGGGTACAAGTTCGAATGGCGCATTTCAAAAACCGCATAGTGTCCAAAATAGAAAAACCGCCCGGCTGTGGAGGCAGCCGAGCGGTTTTTATCATTCAGTTTTGCTAAAGATTATTTGGTGACTTTTTTGAATGCGATTGCGCCGGCAGCAGCCAGAGAAACAGCCGCGGCCACAACAGCAACATTCACCATGTCGGAAGAACCGGTGTTCGGGATTTCCTTGCCGGTGTCGACAGTCGTATCGTCATCGCCGTCAACGTCTTCTTCGTCAACATCATCGTAAGCGACGTCGAGGTCCAGTTCGGTGTCGGAAATCACATAGGTGCCCAGGGTACGGGTCTTGATGCTCCAGCCTTCGATTTCGGTGGTGCCGTCATTGTCCTCGTCATAGGTGAACTTGTCGGTCACATCCACCAGATAACCGTCAGCATCTTTTTCATAGATGAAGCAGTCTTCCGGATTGGGGGTGTAATCGTCGTCTTCATCCCACGGAATACCAAGGGTCAGGGTTGCGCGGGAGGTCGCCGGAATGGTTGCAGAACCAACAAAGTCAAAGAACCAGAGGTCGGCGTTCACAGGATCGCCATACTCGGAATAGATCTCGGAATCGGACTTGGTGGACAGACGCGCATAGAACTTGGAAGCGTCGTCGTTAGCCTCAAAGAAGAGGCCCGCACGGTCGTCGCCCCAGATCAGGGTGTTGTCCTCGTTGTCGTCCGGGTCAAAATAGACGCGGTCGCCGCTGTCCGGGTTGTCGTCATTGGATGCTTTATCGTTGTTGATCCAGAAGGTGTAACTCATCTTGATTTCTTCCTTCTCATCCCATTCCTGATCATCATCATTCAATCTTTTGGAACCGGACGCATTTTTGAAATCATCAGCTGAATCCTTCGCTTTAAAGGTGAACGTACCGTTGGATTTGATATCGGAAGTCGTGGTGGAATCATTCAGATCGATCTTCAGATAAGAGGTACGGGTCAAATCGCCGAGCCTTTTATCCTCGACAACTTCTATCTTCTTGACCATGCTGCCGCCGTCGTCCTTATCAAGGTCGAACTTGAAGTAATCGTCATTGGTCAGAGATTCAAGAGAGATATTAGCGTCAGAATCCCCCACTACATAATTCATAGCATCGCCCAGCGGGATATACATGGTAATACCCGGAACCACACCATCAATGTTGATGCTGCCACCCTTTTTCACATAGTCATATTTTACATCGCCGTAAACATCATCATCATCATTGCTGATGACTTCACCATCGGAATTGTAGACCTTCGTTAAACCACTAGGCCCCGAATCAAGCGAACTATCTGCCGCAAACGCGGGAACCGCCATTGCAGCCATCATCGCTCCGGCAAGAAGTGCCGAAAGAAATTTTCTCATAGTTTCATAAACCTCCTTAAAAATTGGTTGATCATTTTTATGTCAGGGAGCATCCTCCAATGCCCCGGACTTTTGATAAAAAGAGCTGAAAAGAGAAAGGGCGAGTGTGGAGAGTCACCCGCCTGCTTTGTCAGAAAAAGATACGATTAGAAACGGCCGGTTCCGGGATTGGGCTTTTCATCATCTTCCGGAGCGGGCTCCGCAGTCTCTTCATCCGGGCTGGAAGCGGGGGCTTCCGCGAAGATGTAGGTGCCGAGGGTGCGGGTCTTGATGGTGAACACTTCGTCGCCGTCGTCGTTCTGGCCGGCGGTGAACTTATCGGTCACATCCACAAGAGCGCCGTCAACAACTTCATAGATGACAACATCTTCCGCCGGAACGGTCAGTTCATCCTCGTCCTCATCATAGAACGGGTTGTAGATGGTGAGCAGCGGACGGCTGGTCGCGGAAATGGTCGGATGGCCGACAAAATCAAAGATGTAAGCGTCCTGTCCGGCAAAGTTTTCCGCGTAATCTTCATCGCCCCACTTGGTGGACAGTTTCGGGAAATACTTGCTGACGTCGGAATCGCCCTCAAATTCGAGCATCGCGATATCGTCGTTTTCATCCTGCCAGGTAATGGTGTTGTCCTCATCCTTTTCCGGTTTCACAACGACGCCGTCCGAACCGGCGTCAAAGGTCTCGTCATCCGTGTGAAGAGTCTTGTTGCTGACATGGGCGGTAAAATCAATGGTAAATTTGCTGCCCTTGGCAATCACAATGGTTTCGCCGTCCTTGCCTTCAGCCTCTCTGCCTTCGTCAGTAATATCTTCTTTCGCGGTAAAGGTGACTTCCGGGCTGATCTTGAAGTCGTCATCGGTATAGTCGTTGTTCAGCACGACATGGATGGCGTTTTCACGGTCAGTAGTGAAAGCAGAAGTTACTTCTTTGACAACATTTTTCTGCTGGAAAGTAATCTTGCTGATGATCTTGGTATCGTCGTCGCCCTTGTCAAATTTTTTCTTGAACAGGTCGTCATCGCTCAACGCCTTTGCCAGATCAGAACCGCTTAAATCAACCGTTGTAGAACCATCTTTCGCTGTAAACTCAGCGTTAATTCCTTCCATCGGAATCCAGATATCATCGGTCGGACGAAACTCACCGTCTGTAATCCTGTTGGTTGTTATGGTTTCATTGCCATCGTCATCATAAACATAATCTGAGCTAAACTTGACAGTATACTTATCGTCAAATTCCGTAGTATCCGTCGCATCAGCAAATACGCTGAGGCCGCCCATGGTCGCTACGCAGGTTCCCGCAAGAAGAGCTGCAATAACTTTCTTCATAGTTCTTTTTCCACTCCTAAAAAATCATTTTTTCTCATAAAGAGCTTCTCTCCATCGGCTCCTTTTGATGTCCTAATTATAGATGCCCCAACTGGAAAAGTCAAGCACTTTTGTTACCGTTTTGTAACTATTTTTGTATAATAGTTCAGATATTCGCTCTAAATCGGCGCTTTCACGCCTTTCTATTTGTCAATATGCATAAATCGTGTAAATCCAGTGGTTGTTCTGTGCTGTTTATATGAATACTTTATGAATGGTTATTTCTGTATTTTTATTTGTACTTTTTATTCATAATATCTGCATAAATCCATCATATAAAATGAATCGTTATTTAATAAATCCTGCATAATTTTATTTAAAACAGAAAAACAAAAGCGCCGCCGGACATTCCGTCCGGCGGTGCTTTCCTGATGCTATTGCCTTATTGTTCCCTTTTCTAACGAAAAAGCATTGCGGCTCCGATCATCCCCGCCTGATTTCCCAGCGTGCACGCTTCAATGCGGGTAACACCCGCGTCGCACCCGCCAAATGCCTGCGCATACGCTTTTTCGCGCAGAGGTATGAGCAGCGCGTCCCCCTCCCTGCTGATGCCGCCTCCCAGGCTGATTATTTCAGGTTGCAGGATATTGATGATATTGGCGACCCCGCACGCGAGATAATCGATGTAGGCGTCCACCACCTCTCCGGCGGCCGCTTCGCCGCGCCTCATGGCCTCAAACGCCGTGCGCCCGTCAATTTTCCCGGTTTCAGCGGCAATCGCACCCATCAGGCTCTCCGGGGCGCGGCCGATTGCCTCCTTTGTAAAAGCAATCAGCGCGGTGGCGGAGGCATATGCTTCCAGACAGCCCCGCCGCCCGCAGGTACACAGGCGTCCTCCCTGTTCGATCACCATATGCCCGAACTCGGCGGCTCCGTAACGATGGCCGCTCCAGATCTGCGCATTTAACACGACGCCCGAGCCGACGCCCGTCCCCAAGGTAAGGATGACCGCACTTTGCGCACCCCTGGCGCTGCCCGCGTAGACCTCGCCCAGCGCCGCCACATTTGCGTCATTCCCCATCCGTACAGGCCGTCCTGTACGGCTTTGCAGGTAATCGCGCATGGGGAACTCACGCCAGTTCAGGTTGTTGGAATATTCCACGATTCCCGACCGCGGGTTGACCGTCCCCGGGCAGCCGATTCCGATTCCGGTGATGTCCGTCCAGCCCAGTCCCTCCTGTTTCAGGATTGCGGCGCATGCTTTCAGCAGATCGTCGCAGACCGCCTCCGCCGGGCGCGGCAGCGCCGTCGGGCAATCGGACTGTGCCAGAATCCGGCAAGCCTCGTCAACGATACCCGCTTTTATGCTGGTTCCCCCGAGATCAACTCCGATATAATACTTCATAGCCGCCTCCTAAAGCGTCGTAAACAGGAATGTGCCCCGGCCTGACAGCATAAACGCTGAAAGGCAGCTGGGGACGAACAGGTTGCCGCCTTTGCATACCGTTCTTTCAGCGCCGTTATAACAAATTTTCGCCTTCCCATCGATGCAAAGAATAAAAACAAAACTGCCGCCATCCATTTTGCGGGTATAACTGCCGCTAAGTTGAAGTTCTTCCACATTAAAATAATCGCACCGGGCCAGCCGGCGGACGCCATAACCGGCGGTTTGTTCCAAAAACGCCGCGTTGGGCGCGCCCGCGTCTGCTGCCTTCAGGTCCGCTACCGCCAGCGCCTTTTCCAGATGCAGCGCCCGCGGTTTCCCGTCCGCATCCAGACGCCCATAGTCGTAGAGCCGGTAGGTTGTATTGGAATTCTGCTGGATTTCGGCAAGCAGAATTCCGGCTCCGATTGCGTGAATCGTCCCGGCGGGAATAAAAAAGACATCCCCTTTTTTCACAGGCATATTCTGAAGGATTTCGGTAACGGTGCCGTCCGAAAGCCGGCGCCGCATCTCCTCTTTGGAAGTTCCCCGCTTACATCCGAAATAGAGGAATGCGCCGGGTTCCGCGCCGAGGATGTACCACATTTCGGTTTTGCCCGGCCCGTTTTCGTTGCGCCGCGCATAAGCATCGTTCGGATGCACCTGGAT
>JAEXAZ010000260.1 GCA_023394255.1 Bacillota bacterium
GAATACAGCTGCTTCCTTTGGTGTCAATTCTTGCATGGCGGCCTCCTTGTGTTTTTTTATACTATAACACAATCTCTTCCCGATTGCAAACATATGTTTGCAGGAGCTTCTCTGTGGAAGTCCGATCTTTCGACAAGCATACCAGTTTGTTCAGAGAAAATGTCACTTTTTTTTAAAATTCGTACATATATCATTCACACAATCCAAAATTTAAAGGGTATAATAAAGATGTACTCAAGATTAGCCGCAAACATTTTGAGTATCTCTACCCTCCTCAAAACACACCTCAAACAGATTGAGCCGGATGCTTCGTGCATCCGGCCCTTTTCTTTGTCGTTTATTTTAAAAGACGGAAAATCAGAGCCAGAATCCCATAAAGAACCGGCTGATGGAACATATAAATCCAAATGGTATAACGGCCTATTTTTGATAAAACCGGCAGATGTTCGCGGTAAAAGTAGGAAGGCAAGGTGCCCTGCCTGGCGAAAACACCGAAATAGCTGCCCGTCAGAAAAAAGAACAGCCACGGCAGAACCGGAAAATAGTCGGAGGAAAAAAAGCTGGATGCCGGAAAGCCCAGCGGAAACAGAACCCCCGCCTGATAAATCGATTCCGGCAGCCGCACCGCAAGCGGCGGGAACCCCAGAACACCGTAGGGCACATACATTGTGAGCGCAAAGCACAGCAGCATCAGCAAAAAGCCCGCGGCGGGATGCAGCTTGTCCAGCGGCCGCCGCAGAAAAGAAAAGACAAGCATTGCCGTGCCCAGAAGGTGCAGCACGCCAAACATGACCCGCTGGGACGGGATGACCAGCAGCGTGACCGCCGTGAGCACCATGCCAAGCCCGAGCGTGATCAGTCCGCGCTTACGGTTGCTGTGGGAAAAGCGGCAGGCTACACCGGAAATGAAAATAAAACTGCCCGCAATCCCTTCCTGCACAACATGCATGCCGAATGATTCAAAAAGCGGCCAGTCGACGCCGAAAATTTCTACCACGTCATAAGCGCCGTGATAGAATACCATCAACAGGATTGCCAGGCCGCGCCATTCATCAAAAAAGTGGACCCGCCCGGCGGGTCTGCCCTGATTGCCCAATGAGATTCCTCCGCTTCCAGCAAAACTGTGGTCAGATGCCGGCTCAGGCCGGGATGTAGTGGTCGATGAGCTTCCGTGCGGCATCCATATCGTCTACCATCAGCATAATGAGGTAGTCGCCCTGCTCAAAAATTTCCGCGTCGTTGGCGATGCGCAGGGAATCATAGACGTCATAGTTTTCAAATTCCTTAATGCGGTTGATTTTCACCTGTTCAAGTGTCTCTCTGACGGTCGGCATTTTGCTTTCCGCAGGTTTCAGGATAAACACGTCCGCTACGCCGAAACGTCCGGAGGCATAGCGCACATAGTATTCATCGAGATCATCCAAATTAAAAAAGAATTTATTTTCCATCACGGATTTCGGCGCTTGTCTGACCCCTCTGACATCAATGTCACGATAGATTTCTTCCACCGCTGCCTTTGGGTCGGGCTCGTCAACAGGGGGCAGCGAGCTTTCCGGCAGTTCCGCGCTGGCGGAAAACTCCAGGCTGCCGGAAGCGGACAGGCTCTGCGGGACAGCCTCGGCCGTTTCGTTTGCACAGCCGGCCAGCAGCGAAAACGCTAGGATACAGGCGGCTGCTTTTTGTTTTAACAAAGCGGCACCTCCTTTTTAAATAAGCTGCTCAAACAGTATAGCGGATTTCCGCCCATTATTCAAGCGTTCCGCGCTATGTTTAAAAAGCGTTCATGTTTTCAGACACAGTTGCAAAAGAACCGGATTTTTGATATAGTACCTAATAGAACAGAGCCGGGACATCAGAAAGGACTCGATGAAAGATGACATTCACTGACAAAATCGCCTGGGGTTCAGGAATCGCCGTACTGGCGGTTGCCCTGGTGGTATTGATCGCCCGCCTGATGCGTGTGCGCGCCGGGGCCGCCGGGCAGAAAAAGCGGATTTCCGCGGCGCTGCGGCGCTTTGCGGCACCGCGGGGATATCGGGTGATCGACGACGCGCGGTTTGTCATGGGTCCGCTGAGCGGCTGGGCGGACCATCTGCTGATTGGGGTGTTCGGTGTCCTTTTCGTTTACGACCTGAGCATCCAGGGCGAATATTACGGAAAGCCGGATGATGAAAAATGGACGATTTCCGCCGCCGGCGGGAAGCGCTGGGCGATCGGGAATCCGCTTTTGGAAGCCGGCAGGTGCGAGGGCCGTGTGAGGACTCTGCTGAAGGAAGCGGGCATCAAAGTCCCGGTTGAGCGCGCGGTGGTGATTGCATGCCCGCTGAAAGGCTCTGCCAGCCATATTCCGTCGGACGAAGTGATGGTGGCAAAACGGCTGGGAGCGTATCTCGCAAAATCCAAATTTGAGACCGACCGCGGCATCGATGTGGAAAAGGTATTTCAGGTGCTGTCCGGCACGAAAAAATAGGAGGCCATTATGGAACTGTTGGAACTGGAGCACGTCAGCCGCCGGATCAGCAGTGAATTTTCCCTGCGGGATATTAGCCTGACGCTGAAACAGGGGCAGGTGCACGCACTTGTGGGGCGCAACGCCTCGGGCAAAAGCACGGTCCTTTCGGTGCTGATGGGCATCCATCCCGCAGACAGCGGTATCATCCGGGTTCGGGGCAGGCAGACCGAAATCCGGGAGCCCAAGGACGCGGGCGCGAACGGCATCATGCTGATCAGCCAGAATCAGCAGATGTTTCCCAACCTCAGGGTTTACGAAAATATCTACTTCGGGCGGGAGCTTACCGTGGGCGGCAGCGTCGGGATGCTGAGCAACCGGAAGATGATCGAAAGTGTGGAGGCGGCGTTTCGCAGTATGCACGCGGACATCAGTCCGATGTGCACCTACGGGAGCCTGACTCCGGCCGAACGGCAGCTGGCCGCGATTGTACGCGCCCTCGTATCCCATGCGGACATCATCCTGCTGGACGAGCCGTCGACCCATCTGAACCCGGAGGAAAAACAAAGACTTTACGAGGCGGTTGCCGCGCTGCGGCAGCAGGGCTGTTCTTTTTTGATTGTATCGCATGATCCCGACGAGGTCCTCGTTCTGGCGGACGAAGTCTCCGTAGTGGAGGACGGCAGTATCGTCCGGACGGCGCCGATCGGCGAGTTTGACAAGCCCGCCCTGATTGAGGCGGCTTACGGCGTTAAAACAGCCGATCTTTACAGACGTGCCCGCGTGGAATTCGGTGGAGAACTGATGCAGGCGGAACACCTGTTCGGGAACGGATTTCAGGATGTGAGTTTCAGCCTGCATAAAGGCGAGCTTGCGGTACTGCTGGGAAACGCAAAATCGGGCAAGCTGGAACTGGCGGGCGCGCTGGCCGGACTGGAGAAGCGCACGGGGAAACTGATCGTTTCGGGAACGGAGCTGCCGGCGGAGGCGCCGCTTGCCACGGTGCGCGCGGGGCTTGTCCTGGCGTCCAGCGAGCAGGATGAGGAGGTTTTCCGGGAATGCGAGGCGGTGACAGACGCAGGCGGGAAGGACTCCCCGCTCGGGCGCATGAGCCTTGCGATGAAGCTGTTCGCTACCGGGATGAGCAAAACGTTCGGCGCTTACGTCGGGGTGAGGCAGAACAGGGAATATGTTACCGGCGGTAACCGCCAGCGGGAACTGATGGAGCGCGCCCTGCGCAAGCAGGCGTCGGTCTATATCCTCTGCGAGCCCTCCGCGGGGGTGGATGTCCCCGCGCGGATGCACCTCTACGATGAAATCGGGCGTCTGCTGCAAAAAGGCGCGGCGGTTCTGCTGCTGACCTCCGACCCGGACGAGGCGCTGGGGCTCGCGGATCGCGTGATGGCCCTGCGCAATGGGCAGCTGGTGCTCGACAGGGATACGGCAAATCTTACAAAAGAACAGCTGGAGACGGCTGTTTCTGAATAACAGACGTGGCGCGGGAGGCAGCAGCTTCCCGCGCTTTTTTAAACGGCGCAGAGAAAATATGGAAGATCGGGGGCAATTATATCAGTGGTTGATATAATAAGTACGTATAAAAAAACAACTGATTTCGTACCAAACACACTAAATTGCATCAAAAATTGCTACAAACCTCGATAAAAAGCGGGTTTGGCTTGCCTAAAACGTAGAATTTGAAATCGGCATTTAGAAACCGATTGACTAACGTCCGGAATAGAAATATAATAAAAATCAATGTTTATCGATTTAGAAGAATAAACAATACAAAACTAGGAGGCTTTGATTATGGCAAGAGTTTACAATTTTTCCGCTGGCCCGTCCATGCTGCCCGAGCGCGTGTTGGCAAAGGCGGCGTCAGAACTGCTGGACTACGAGGGCAGCGGACAGTCCGTTATGGAGATGAGCCATCGATCTAAAGAGTACGAGGCGATCATCAACGGATGTGAAGCTCTTCTGCGCGAAGTCATGAGCATCCCGGACAATTATAAAGTACTGTTTCTGCAGGGCGGAGCGTCCAGCCAATTTGCGATGATCCCGCTCAACCTGCTCAACGGCTCCGGCAAAGCGGATTTTGTAATTACCGGACAGTGGGCGACGAAAGCCTATCAGGAAGCTTCCCGGTATGGCGAATGCCATGTGGTCGCTTCCTCCAAGGACCGGACGTTTTCCTATATCCCGAAGCTTGACAAATCCGCCTTCACGCCGGATGCCGACTATTTCCATATCTGTTTAAACAACACGATCTATGGGACGGTTTATCATGAACTTCCCGACACGGGCAAAGTCCCGCTGGTGGCCGACATCTCCTCCTGCGTGCTTTCCCAGCCGATCGACGTTTCGAAGTTCGGCATGCTTTATGCCGGCGCACAGAAAAACATGGGACCTGCCGGTCTGACGGTGGTCGTCATCCGCGAGGACCTGCTGGGTCACGCCCGCGAAAACACCCCGACCATGTTTAACTATGTGACCCATTCCGAAAACGGGTCGATGTATAATACGCCGCCGACCTATGCAATTTATATCTGCAAACTGGTGCTGGAATGGCTGAAAAACGACATTGGCGGGCTCAAAAGCATGCAGGCCGTCAATGAAAGGAAAGCGAAGCTCCTCTATGAGTTCCTTGACGGCTCCGAACTGTTCCGCGGTACGGTTGTACCGGAGGACCGCTCGCTGATGAATATTCCGTTTGTCACCGGCAATGACGGCCTGGATAAGAAGTTTATCACCGAGGCGAAGGCGGCCGGCTTCGTGAACCTGAAAGGACACCGCAGCGTCGGAGGAATGAGAGCCTCGGTCTATAATGCGATGCCTGCGGAAGGCGTTGAAAAGCTGGTCGCTTTTATGGAAAAATTTGAACGCGAAAACGCCTGATTGGGCAATGATGGAAAGGAAGATATTACGTGTATCAGATTCTGACACTGAATAAGATCAGCCCATGCGGGCTGGATGTTTTCGATAAAACCAAATACCGCATCGCTGAAGACGGCGTGAACCCGGATGGGATCCTTGTCCGTTCCGCCGCGATGCATGACATGACGCTGCCCCAGTCGCTGAAAGCGATTGCCAGGGCGGGAGCGGGCGTCAATAACATCCCAATTGACAAGTGCAGCGAACAGGGGATCGTCGTATTCAATACGCCCGGCGCGAATGCCAACGCCGTGAAAGAGCTGGTTATCTGCGCTTTGCTGATGAGCGCGCGTAAAATTTACCCCGCAATGGAGTGGACGCAGACGCTGAAGGGGCAGGGCGGGGAGGTCCCCAAGCTGGTGGAAAAAGGCAAGTCCCAGTTTGTAGGGCCGGAGCTTTGCGGCAAAAAGCTCGGGGTTATCGGCCTGGGCGCCATCGGCACCCGGATTGCCAACTTTGCGCGGCACCTCGACATGGAAGTCTGGGGCTATGACCCTTATATGTCGGTGGAGACCGCGTGGAACATTTCCCGCGATATCAGGCGCGCGGCTTCTCTGAAGGAAATCTACGAGAACTGCGACTTCATTACGCTGCACCTTCCCTCCACGCCGGAAACGAAGGGCATGATTAATTCCCAGTCGATTCAGATGATGAAACACGGCGTCCGTTTGCTGAATTTTGCACGTGGCGATCTGGTCATTAATGAAGACCTGATCGAAGGGCTGAATGAAAAACAGATCCGCTGCTATTTCACCGATTTCCCCAGTGACGAGCTGCTCGGCCATCCGGGTGTGCTTGCCATACCGCACCTTGGGGCATCCACGCCGGAAAGCGAGGACAACTGCGCGAAGATGGCGGCCTCGGAGCTGGTGGATTATCTGGAAAATGGCAACATTAAGAATTCGGTGAATCTGCCCGCGGTTTCCATGTCGCGCAGCGGCGATATGCGCATTACAATGATCCACAAGAACATCCCGGCAATGATTACCAAGATTGCGACGGAAATTTCAGACAGCGGTGTCAATATTGAAAACCTGACCAACAAATCCAAAAAGGATTACGCCTATACGATGGTGGATATCAACGGCACCATCAGTGACAGCGTGATTGCAAAACTGCGCGGAATCGAAGGCGTTGTCCGCGTCAATATTTATTACTGAATCCATTATGCGGTTTTATAAGCCCGCCGCCGTGTTCGAAATACATGGCGGCGGGCTTTGCGATGAAACCCCATAAAGATTCGGATTATTAGAATGAGCTAGATCGGAAGAGATTGAGCGAGATATTAAAAGAACGGGAGAGAACACTTTCAAACGGGAAAGCGGGCGGCCAAGAGAAGATTGGGAAGGAACCGTTTCCCTGCTTGTGCAGATCTCCTGGTGTATGCTATACTGTATACATGCAGGAAATCCCGCACAGGCGGACCTGCCGGCTATGGAATGTACATTGCATACCAATTTGAAAATGCCATATCATATTAGAAAGTGAGGAGCGGAAAATGACCATTTTAGGGCTTGCAAGCCCACAGATCGCGGCGGTGCTGTGGCTGTTCCTGGGGGTCCTGTTTGCTGTAGGGGAGGGACTGACGGTCCAGCTGATTGCCATTTGGTTTGCGCTGGGCGCAGCCGGCGCGGCAATTGTTGCCATGTTCGGTGCCTCGCTTTTGACCCAGTGTGTTGTTTTTCTTGTTCTGTCGGTGGTCTCGCTGGCCGCAACACGTCCCCTGCTGAAGAGCAAACTGCGTGTCCATAAGGAAAGCACCAACGCCGACCGTGTCATCGGGGCGGTGGGGGTTGTCCGGGAGGCCATTGACAACGACCTCGCCCAGGGGCGCGTTTCGGTTCTGGGGCTGGACTGGTCGGCCCGCTCGGCCGACGGTTCCCTGATTGAACAGGGAAGCAAGGTCCGGGTGATTGCCATCGACGGAGTCAAAGTTATCGTGGAGTGTGTTGTGCGGCAAAATGCCGACACAGAATAATGAAGGAGGATATTTATGCCGATCTTAGGAACTTTTCTGCCAATTTTTCTTCTGGTGATCATCGTTTTGGTGATCGTTGTCAGCAACATCAAAATTGTCCCTCAGGCGAGCGTGTATGTCGTGGAGCGCCTCGGCAGCTACTTTGCCACATGGGAAACCGGGCTGCACCTGAAGATCCCGTTTTTTGACCGGGTGGCAAAACGGGTCTCAAT